>JBBSSO010000049.1:0-8878 GCA_038241905.1 Cytophagales bacterium
ACAGTTTAGTTTAGATTAACCGCCTCTGTTCTTTTTAACCTTACCCATGAGCAACGCCTATTTTAACATGAAAGTAGCGGCCATTACGCAAGAAACCGCTGATGCCATAACCCTTCATTTAGTACATCCCCAAAAAAATAGCATACCGTACCTTCCGGGACAGTTTTTAACCCTCATTCTGCCTATTAACTGCAAGAAAATTCGCCGGTCTTATTCGCTTTGCAGTATTCCAGATGATCCTTATTTCTCGGTAACGATCAAGCGAGTAGAGGGCGGGTTGGTTTCTAATTTCATTGCAGACCAAATAAAAGTAGGTGATGAAATAGAGGTAATGGCGCCGCTGGGTAATTTTAACCTAAAAGCAGATCCCAGCCAGAAGCGGCATTTATACTTTTTTGGCGGCGGCAGCGGCATCACGCCGCTCATGTCCATGACCAAAAGTATTTTGAAATATGAGCCGCAGAGCAGAATTACGCTTATTTACGGTAACCGAAACCTAGATTGCATCATTTTTAAAAACGAATTTGCTGATTTAGAAGCCCAATATCCAGAGCGTCTAAAAGTGATTCACGTTTTTAATGAAGCCCTCGCAGATGCTACCGAGCCCCAAGAATACATTGGCCTGCTCAACCGCTCCATGGTGCTGCAACTGTTAGAAAACCTGAAAGATAGCGGCTACGACGAGAGTTTCTACATGTGCGGCCCCGAAGGCATGATGAACGAAGTGCGTGATGCCCTGCAATTTATGCAGGTGCCCAGCAACAAAGTGTTCAAAGAAAGCTTTACCGCGCCCACTACCAACACGGAGGACCACACTGCCGACGTTTCCTCAGAAGAATCAAACGAGATTGTAACCCGCACTGTCACTTTGCTTTATGAAGGCAAAGAATACAAAGTAGAAGTAGAGCCGCATGAAACCATTCTAGAAGCAGGCTTGCGCGACGATATTGATTTACCCTATTCCTGCCAGGCCGGACTTTGTACCGCTTGCCGCGGAAAATGCTTGAGCGGTCGGGTGCATTTAGATGAGCGCGAAGGACTTTCCGATTCTGAAATTGACCAAGGTTACGTCCTCAACTGCGTGGGCCATCCGCTTACTGCCGATGTCGTGATTGAAATTGGATAACTGTTTTTGACCTGTTTTATGGAAATTAACCCCAAAACGCAGCCTTTGCCGCAAGCAAATCCCCGCGTCTACTTGCCTACCAATTTTGAAGTGAACGATTGGGAATCGCTGGAGCCTTTTTTTGAAGAGTTAAAGGCCCGGCCCATCCATGCGCAGGCAGAACTAGAGCAGTGGATTGCCGACCGCAGTGAACTAGAAAGTGTGCTTTCTGAGAATTTGGCCTGGCGCTACATCCGGATGACCTGTGACACCCAAAACGAAGCCCTGACCAAGGCCTTTCAGTTTTTCGTGACAGAAATTGAGCCCAAAGCCTCACCGTATGACGATGCTTTTAACCGCAAATTGGTAGAGTCTCCGTACGTAGATGGCCTGGATTCTGAGCGTTTCTTCATTTATTTGCGCGGCGTTAAAAGAGCCATAGAACTGTTTAGAGAAGAAAATATTCCGCTTCAAACCGAAATTAGCACCAAGCAACAACAATACGGTTCTATTGCCGGCGCCATGATGGTGACTCTGGATGGCGAAGAAATGACCCTGCAACGTGCCGCCGACCGGCTAAAGAAAACCGACCGTTCCATCCGCGAGGAAGCATATTTGGCCATCCAAAACCGGCGCTTAGAAGACAAGGAAAAGCTAGATGAACTGTACACTGAATTGCTGCAACTTCGGCATAAAGTAGCCCAAAATGCCGACTTTACCAACTTCAGAGATTACATGTTCGCCGCTTTAGGTCGGTTTGACTACGGGCCGGGAGATACGTTTGATTTCCACCAGGCCATCAAGGAAAAAGTGGTGCCTCTTACCCGGCAAATTGAACAGGCGCACAAAAATCTTTTGGGTTTGGGCACGCTTCGGCCTTGGGACATGGACGTAGACCCCAGCCAGTTGCCGCCGCTAGAGCCGTTTAAAACTGGCGAGGAACTGCTTACCAAAACCATTGAATGCTTTTATCGGCTAGATTCTTTCTTAGGCGATTGCCTGGTTACCATGCGCGACATGGGCCATCTAGACTTGGAAAGCCGGAAAGGAAAAGCGCCCGGCGGCTATAATTACCCGTTAGACGAAATTGGCGTGCCATTTATTTTCATGAATGCCACATCTTCGCTCCGCGATGTAGTCACGCTCCTGCACGAAGGCGGCCACGCCGTTCATTCTTTCCTAACCCGTGATCTGCCGCTAAACGCCGCCAAACACCCACCTTCTGAAGTAGCAGAACTGGCTTCTATGTCGATGGAATTATTGACGCTAGACCATTGGGATATTTTCTTTGAAGATAAGCAAGACCTGCTTCGCGCGAAGCGCCAGCATTTAGAAGGCGTTTTAGAAACGTTTCCGTGGGTAGCTACCATAGATAAATTTCAGCATTGGGTCTATGAAAACCCCAGCCATACCGTTGAGGAAAGGCACACCAACTGGCTCCGTATTTTTGAAGAGTTCAACTTGCACGAAGTAGATTGGAGCGGCTTAGAGCACATTAAACCGTACATCTGGCAAAAGCAACTGCATTTATATGAAGTTCCTTTCTATTACATAGAATACGCCATGGCCCAATTGGGCGCTATTGCGGTCTGGAAACGTTTTAAAGAAGAGCCTGCCGCGGCCTTAGAAGGCTACAAAAAAGCCCTTAGCTTGGGTTACACCGCTACCATCAGCGAAATTTATGCCGCCGCGGGCATTAAATTTGATTTTTCCGGACCGTACATTGAAAGCCTAGCCAACTTTGTTAAAGCAGAGCTAGACCAATTGGAATAATAATTATTTAAAAAAAAGTATAGCAACAGCAAAGCCGCCGAAATTATCCGGCGGCTTTGCTGTTTTCGGCCTGTTTTTTAAAAACGAGGGCTAAAACAGATTTATTCCACGGCATCACCCGTAACAGGTCCGGCGGCGGGTTTATCTACCCATTGAAAAAGAGGAGCCGGTTTAAGCGTGTCAAAAGGAGCGTCTAATTTGGGTAAGCGTTTGCGGTAGCAACGGAGCAGGGCATTTATTTCCTTAGCAGTCATGTCATAGCGAGCGCGGTAAAAAACTACTTCCTCGTGATGGTCTTTTATTTCTCCTCGCAAAGAATCTGTGGTAGCGTTCCCCGTTTCCACATCGGGGGGCGGCAGATATGCAAGCAGGGCCTGGTACACCGAGTCATGCGCGACATCATACGCATCAATCAAATCAGAATCAGCCATCGTGCGCTGATTATACCGTCCCGCGGGCAATCGACGGATGGCTTGCTGAAACTTCGCCTTTTCAGCCGCGGACATTGTACTGGTCGGCAGAGATTTTACCAATTCTTCCATTTGTGCTATCTTAACGCTATCGCTTAAAAGCATGACATTCCATTTGCCTGAAAGGGTATCAGAAAGAGTAGCTAGGTTAGCCTGTAAAGTTTTATTGGAAATAGGACGAGCGAAAGGAGTGGTTTTAGCCGGATCTTTGGAACAGCCTGCCAAACTTAATACGAAGCCAATCGCAAGGCAAAAGAGAGAAATGTTTTTCATCAGAAATCTAGAGGGGCTTAAACTGTTCAAACATCTGGCGGCAATCTAGGCAGAAATGCATGGAACGGCAAAGCGTAGGCCCAAAAGGCGTGCGCATCTCCGTGTTTTTGCTGTTGCAATTGGGGCATTCCGCGTACGTGATAATATCTAAATCTAGTACCCCGATGTACGTTTGCGGCGGCGCCAACCCAAATTCTTTCAGTGCTTTTTTACCTTTCTCCGTCATTTTATTGGAGTTCCAAGGTTCGTCAAAACTCATTAGTACGCTAAAACTAGTCACGCCGTGGCGCTTCAGGCTCTGTTCTACTTCGGCCCGCATGTACTCCATAGCCGGACAACCCGCAAAAGTTGGCGTCATGCGTACCGTTACGTGTCCGCTCTCTTCCACCTCAATGCCTGTAATCACGCCTAAATCGTTTAGCGACAAAACCGGTATCTCAGGGTCTTTTACCTCATCTAAGAAATCACGGATTTGATCTAGCGTAAACATAAAGGTGCGTAGGTTTAAGTATTAGAAATCGTCAAAAAATTTGGTGGCAGAACACGCAAAACATTAGCTGTTTTAGGCCTGTTTTTCCAAAAACAGGCCTAAAACAGAATGAAGTTGGTTTCAATTACCATTCTGCCGATGGATCAATTTTAAAAACTTCCGCCATTTCGTCTAGCAAGGGCTGCAGGTGAGACGTGTGCTGGCCTTTGCGACCGCCATAAACAGGTTGAATGGTAGAAACGTTAGGCAGTTTTAGGCTTGTTTTTTCCAAAACGAGGGTAATCCGGGCCAGCCATTCGGTTTGCAAAGCGGCTTCGCCGATAAATACGCCGGTGTCATGCAATTCTTGCCCGTATTCAGAAGGTTCAAACATACCCAGAGCATAGGGAAAAGCATAATCCAGAGAGTTCTGCAAGCGGTTAATGCTTTCTGCGGTGGCGGATCCCAACTGTTTAACCATCGTATTAGCGTGCAGCACGTGGTATTTTACCTCGCCTTTAAGTTTAGTGGCAATTTTGGCAATTTCAGGGTGAGAAGATTGGCTCAGAGCCTCAAACCGTAAAATCTCCGCATTGTCATAAAGAAAATGGCGGATGAGGCTAAAGTCATATTCGCCGATAGGCAATTCAACCAATTGGCAATTATGAAACTGATCTGCGTTGCGCATAAAAGCCACCGTGTCGGGCTCACCTTCGCCTAAGGCATGGAGCAGAGAATAAAAGGCCAAGCTGTGGCCCAATTTGTCTTGTGCCATGCTAGAAAAGGCAATATCTTCCTCTAGAATTGGTCCAAAACCGGTCCACTCTGAGTTACGATGCCCTAGAATAAGTTGGTCATCGGCTAGTTGATAAAGCAGGTTTTTTACCGCGAGGTTGGGCATGGGCGTTACGCTTTTTGTTCGGCTTTAAATTTTTCAATTTTGTCTTGCACGCGGTAAGCCATGGCTTCGCGGTACTTTTTATCTGGCGTGGTGGCCCACATATCTTGGTCTTGTTCTTGGCGCAAAACGTGCGCGCTGGCAATAACCCAAACGTTTACTGCGGGCGATGTCTGCAGCACTTCTTTAGCCACGTACAGGGCATGGAGCGGTGAACGAGCCGTAACAGAACCCGCGTGCTGATGCGCTTTACCGCGTTTTTTCAGATGAAAGATTTCATAAGACTGTTCGGCCGCGTTTGGAACCTCTGAAAGTGTAGGAAGATTATCGTAAATGGAGGTGGCGTCATCGGCGTAGCCGGAAAGGAAAACGTGCTGCGTTTTAGCCACCCACATACCAGAGCAGATGGCCCGCCGGCTGTACTGCTCTTTCGCGAACAGAAACGCAATTTCCTCATTGGCGGCATGCACCGGACCGACGTAGGTGTACGCAGCGCCAACTTTTTTCTGATGGAAAACCTCAAAAGTCTCCAATTGGTCCAAAGCTGGTTTAGGTGTCGGATGGTCGTCCGTTTCTAAGTGCAGGCGGTTCACGCGGGGGTCAATAGAAGAGGAGTTCTGCGTCATTCTTTTAGTCCTGAGTCAGTAGTTTTTCTGAAGCAAAATTCGCAATTTAATATGCTAGGCTAGCGGCTTTACGTACGTAGCTTTTGGCGCTAAAAGAGCTTGTCTTACCCATGCGCCACGTTCCTCGGAGGTGCGGCGTACGGCCAGGCGCTCGGCGTTGCAAGGGCCATCGCCGTTAATGACACGCTTAAATTCAGCCCAGTCGGGTTCTGTGTATTCCCACTCGCCGTGCTCGTTTTTGTGGAGGTTGGGGTCCGGAATGGTAAGGCCCAGTTCCCAGATTTTAGGAACGTACATGTCTAAAAATTGCTGGCGACACGCATCATTGGTCGCCATTTTAACTTTCCAGCGCATGAGCGTTTCGGTGTGCGTGCTCATTTTGTCGGGCGGTCCAAAGAAAGTCATGATGGGCGGCCACCATCGGTTGAGGGCTGCTTGAATCATGCTGCGTTGGATGGGCGAGCCGGTGGCCAAGTGAACTACTGCATCATGGCCGTACTTTAAATGGAACGCCTCTTCAGCGCAAATGCGGTCTAAAGCGCGGCAATAAGGACCGTAACTGCCTTTGGCGTTGGCCAGCTGGTTTACAATAGCGCCCGCGTCAATAAGCCAAGAAATAGTATTAGAGTCGGCCCAAGTGACGGCTGGGTAGTTGAAAACGTTGGAGTATTTGCTTTTGCCGTTGATTAAATCCGTCAGCATTTGCTCGCGGGTTTTACCCAAGGTTTCGGCAGCGCTGTACAGGAGTTGAGCGTGGCCTACTTCGTCTTGCACCTTGGCCATTTGCGCCAATTTGCGCCGAAATCCGGGCGCGCGCGTAATCCAGGCACCTTCGGGCAGCGCCCCAATTATCTCGGAGTGCGCGTGCTGTTCAATCATCCGGATGAGTTGTTTGCGGTAAAGTTGGGGCATCCAATCGGTTGGCTCAATTTTCTCGCCGCGCGCAATGCGGGCTTCAAACTGGGCCAATTGCGCGGGGTCTTCCTGCGCTAAATTGTCAAACGTGGTAGCCTCAAAAACATTTCCTCCTCCGTACATACGCGTTTTATTTAGGTGCTGTCAAAAATTTCTAAGCCCGTTGAGTAGCAACTTGGAAAGAAACTCCGCTATCTCATCTGGGCTCATTTTGCCTTCAGGTTTATACCACATGTGCAGCCAGTTTAGGCTTGAAAGCAAGGTAAGAACCACAAACTTCTCATCGCTCACTTGAAAATCGCCGCTGGCGATGCCTTCCCGCACAATTTCCCGGAAGCTTTCTTCATAGGCGTGGCGCAAGTCGTTAAACTGGGTTAGGGACGGCTCACTTAGATGGCGCCACTCGTTTAGAAAAACCCCAGCGGCCGGCGGGTTCTTAGTTAATACGCGCACGTGGGCAGCAATGGCTAATCGGAGCTTTTCTGCCGCCGAAACGTCTTGGCTTTTTACTTCGGCAAAGGCCTCGTTAAACTCATCTGCCATTTTAAAGCAAACGCGCTGCAAAATGTCTTCTTTTGATTTAATGTGCGAGTAAAGACTGCCGGCTTCAATGCCCAACTCAAGGGCGAGGTCGCGCATGGTGGTAGCGGCAAATCCTCTTGATTTGAACAAGGAAGTAGCGACTTGGTCAATTTGTTCTTTGCGCGACATAGGGTTTGGGTTAATATTCAAATCTACAAAAGCTAACAACCGTTAGCAAGAAAAAGTTTTAATCACTGGTAAGGGGGCACAGGCCATCGGCTGCGCCGAGGAAATAGTTATCTTTGTGTTTTAGGCTTGTTTTCCTAAAAATAGGCCTAAAACAACAAAAATGTCAACGTTTTAACAAAAGCTTTCAAAATTTTATAATTAACGATACAGTATGTCAGAATATACATCGCTAGAAAAGCTGGGAGAATTTGGATTAATCAGGCGGTTGCAAGAGCAGATTGAGTTGCGAAACCCCTCTACCGTGCTAGGCATTGGAGACGATGCCGCTGTGTTGGAACCGGGCCAAAAGCAGGTGGTTATTACCACTGATATGCTGGTAGAAAACGTACATTTTGACCTTACCTTTTGCCCTTTAATGCACTTGGGCTATAAAGCGGTGGCCGTTAACGTGTCTGATATTGCGGCCATGAACGCCACACCCACCCAGATTGTGGTCAGCTTGGCCATTGGCGCGCGCTACACTGTGGAGGCCATTGAAGAACTGTACGCGGGCATTCGGTTAGCTTGCGAAAACTACAAAGTTGACCTGGTAGGCGGCGACACCACGGCTTCGCGCGGCGGGTTAATTATTAGTATTACTGCTTTGGGCGAAGTGGAAAAGGGCAAAGCCGTTCTAAGAAGCACTGCTCAGGTTAACGACTTAATATGTGTTACCGGCGATTTAGGTGGTGCTTACCTGGGTTTGCAACTGCTAGAGCGAGAAAAACAAGCGTTCCTAGCCGACCCCGAAACCCAGCCCGAACTGGAAGGTAAAGATTACGTGGTAGGTCGGCAATTGAAACCGGAGGCGCGCATGGACGTGATTTATGAACTGAAAGAACTGGGCGTGCATCCTACAGCCATGATTGATATCTCAGACGGATTGGGTTCTGAACTGCTGCACATCTGCTCACAAAGCCGCGTGGGCGCCAATATTTACCAAGACAAACTACCCGCCGATGCCCAAACTTTGGAGACAGCCGAGGAATTTAAGCTAGACCCCGTTACTTGCATTTTGAACGGCGGCGAAGACTATGAACTGCTTTTTACCGTTAAAATGTCCGATTTTGACAAAATCAAAAACCACCCAGACATCACCATCATCGGTAATATTACAGACGCTAGCGAAGGCGTGCAGTTGGTAACCCCCAGTGGCAACGCGTTCCCGATCAAAGCGCAGGGCTGGAATCATTTTGCGTAAAAGACCACATCCCCATATCCTTTCAAGTAAAGAGAAGTGTTTGAGTGTTTTAGGGCTGTTTTCCTAAAAACAGCCCTAAAACAGATAACAAAATGCCCCCGCCGGTAGCCAAACCTGCGGGGGCTTTTTGTTATCTGTAAGGTTGCAATTCAAAACTCATTTTTTAGAAAAGCTAGCACTTTTATAAGGCCATCAGAAATGAAAAAGAATGCGCCATTCTTTAATTTTTAAAATTGGACTATGAAGTTAAGCGACAAGCAACGGATATTTTAAGAAGTTGTTACTACAAAGAGAACAAATAAAAATAAGCTATTTATTTTGAGATTAGATTTTGATATTTTGAATAAAATGCCTTTTTTGGTAAGTGTTTTGTTGTCTCAATTGCAGATTTATGGCAA
>JBBSSO010000050.1:0-8738 GCA_038241905.1 Cytophagales bacterium
CCACGGTGCAAAGTCTGGTCAAGCGCCTGTTTTACAACGATTCTGAGCAGAACATTCCCAGCGTGGACCAATATGACTGCATTATTATTGACGAGGCGCACCGCGGCTATCTGCTGGACAAGCAACTGAGCGAAGAAGACCTGGGCTTCAAAGACCAGCAGGACTACATCAGTAAATACCGCATGGTGCTGGATTATTTTGATGCCTACGCCATTGGGTTAACCGCCACACCGGCGCTGCATACCAAAGAAATATTCGGGTCGGCGGTGTACACCTACTCGTACCGCGAGGCCGTGGTAGACGGGTTTTTGATTGACCATGAACCGCCCTACCTGATTAAAACCAAGCTCAGCGAAGAAGGCATTACCTGGCAGAAAGGCGAAAAACCCAAAGTTTACGACAAAGAAAGCAACGCCATCCTGGACCTGGAGGAACTGGAAGACGAGCTGCAGATAGATGTCGCGGGCTTTAACAAACTGGTGCTCACCGAGAACTTTAACCGTACCGTGGTGCAGTACCTGGTACAGGAGCTGGACCCGGAAAGCGACGAGAAAACGCTCATCTTCGCCGCCTCCAATGACCACGCCGATATGGTGGTGAGCATGTTAAAAGACGAGTTTCACCGGGCAGGCAATGAAATACCTGACAATGCCATCGAGAAAATAACCGGAAAGATACATGACCCGGTAATGATGGTGAACAAATACAAAAACGAGAAATACCCTAACATTGCCGTGACAGTAGACTTGCTGACCACGGGCATTGACGTCCCCCAAATCTGCAACATCGTGTTTTTGCGGAAGGTGAAGTCGCGCATTCTGTATGAGCAGATGCTGGGCCGCGCCACCCGCCTGTGTGGCGATATAAACAAAGAGACTTTCCGGATTTATGATGCCGTGCGCATCTATGAGACCTTGCAAGACTACACCCAAATGAAACCGGTGGTGGTGAACCCGCAGGTAACCTTTGACCAACTGGCGCAGGAACTTCCGGCCATTGACACCAACGAGCGGGCCAAGCAGCAACTAGAACAAATAGTGGCTAAACTACAGCGTAAAAAGCTGCGCATGACCGACTACCAGCACGAGCAGTTCCAATACAAAACCGGCGGCACGGACATAGATAACCTAATTTCTCAACTATTGGAACAGCCGGTGGACCTAAATGTGCAGCAGGTTACACAACTATCTGGCCTCTGGCGGCTGTTAGACGAAATGAAGCCCGAAGGGCCGGTGCAATACGTGTCTGACCACTACGACGAATACCTGAAAACCGACCGCGGATACGGCAAGGGGCAAAAGCCAGAAGATTACCTGGAAAGTTTTACCCAGTTTATCAAAGACAACCAGAACCAGATTGCAGCGCTTAACATCATCTGCACCAACCCCAAAGAGCTGAACCGTAAAAGCCTAAAAGAACTGTATCTGGAGTTGGATGCCCAAGGTTTTAACCCTCATTTCCTAAAAACAGCCTGAAAACAGGCCAAGAACCAGGACATAGCCGCCGACATTATTTCCTTTATCAGAACCATGGCCATGGGCAGCGAACTGGAGAGCCACGACACCCGCATAATACGAGCCGTGAACAAGGTGCGCGCGTTACAAGCCTGGAACAAAACCCAGCTTAATTGGCTCGACCGCTTCGAGAAGCAGTTGCTGGCAGAAACGGTGCTGCAGGTAGAAGACCTGAACGAAGACCCGTTCAAAGATGCCGGTGGTTTCCAGCGACTTAACAAAGTCTTCGATAATAAATTAACCGAAGTGATCAATACCCTCAACGACCAGTTGTATATTCAATCGGCGTAAGGGGGAGTTCTGAGCAGAACGCTGTTTGGGAGCAGAAAGAGGAGAACGCTGTTTGGGAGTTCTACTCCGCCGGGAGCCACGAGCAAAAGTAGGGGAGTTGAACTCCCCAGCAGTTGGCTTCCGGAGTGGAACTCCGATAGAGCAGTTCAGAATTATTTGCAGATATGAAGGAGAGTAAAAGACTGCGGACTGCTGTTTGGGAGTTCTACTCCCGAACGTACCTGCTGCGGAGTTCTACTCCGACGGGAACCACGAGCAAAAGTAGGGGAGTAGAACTCCCCAGCAGTTGGCTTCCGGAGTGGAACTCCGAAAGAGCAGTACAGAAAAAAGAGCAGAAATGAAGGAGAGTAAATAAAAGCGGACTGCTGTTTGGGAGTTCTACTCCCGAACGTACCAGCTGGGGAGTTCTACTCCGCTGGGAGCCACGGGCAAAAGTAGGGGAGTTGAACTCCCCAGCAGTTGACTTCCGGAGTGGAACTCCGAAAGAGCAGTACAGAAAAAAGAGCAGAAATGAAGGAGAGTAAATAAAAGCGGACTGCTGTTTGGGAGTTCTACTCCCGAACGTACCTGCTGGGGAGTTCTACTCCGCTGGGAACCACGAGCAAAAGTAGGGGAGTAGAACTCCCCAGCAGGTGGCTTCCGGAGTGGAACTCCGAAAGAGCAGCGGGAGCAGCGGATTAGGTAGTTTTGAACAGCAGAAGAAATCCTGTTTTAGGCCTGTTTTTCTGAAAACAGGCCTAAAACAGCAACATCGCCGGAGGCGAATAAATAATTGACCATCATCCACCAACCATCAAAAAAATGAGTGCCGAAGAAATTGCGAACAAACTCTGGAACCTGTGCAATGTGCTGCGCGATGACGGCGTCACCTATCACCAATACCTGAACGAACTGACCTATATCCTGTTCCTTAGAATGAGTGAGGTGAAGGGCTTTGAGGAAGCCATACCCGAGGAATACCGTTGGAGCCAGCTCAAAGGCATTACCGATAACAAGGACCTTTTTGACACGTACCGCGAGCTGCTGGCTACCATCAGTACCAAGTCTGAGAACCCCGCCGTGAAGGAGATTTACACCAACGCCTCTACCACGCTGCGTAAGCCCGTGAACCTGAAAACGCTCATCACCAGCATTGACGCCATTGACTGGTTTGATGATGTGGAGCAGGACAAGATTGCCACTATTTACGAGGAACTGCTGGAGCGCAACGCTGGCGAGAAGAAAAGCGGCGCGGGCCAGTATTTCACGCCTCGGCCGCTGATTAACGTAATGGTTGACCTGATGGCGCCCCGCCTGGGCGAACGCTGGAACGACCCGGCCGCCGGTACCTTCGGGTTTATGATTGCCGCCGACGAGTACCTGCGCGACAAAACCGACAATTACTTTGCCCTGGACGGCAAGGCGCGCCAGTTTCAGGTGCACGAGGCGTTTAGTGGCTGTGAGTTGGTGCAAGACGCGCATAGGTTGGCCCTCATGAACGCGAAGCTGCACGGCCTGGAAAGCTGCATTATCATGGGCGATACGCTTTCTGAGCTGGGCAAGGGCTTCAAAAATTATGACGGGGTGCTGGCCAATCCGCCGTTTGGAACCAAGCAGGGCGGCGAGCGGCCCACCCGCGATGACCTGGTGTACCTGTCTGGCAACAAGCAGCTCAATTTCTTGCAGCACATTTACCGCTCGCTCAAGAAAGACGGCAAAGCCCGCGCGGCGGTGGTGCTGCCCGACAACGTGCTGTTTGAAGACGGCGACGGCCGTAAAATACGCCGCGACCTGATGGACAAATGCAACCTGCACACCATCCTTCGGCTGCCTACCGGTATATTCTACGCCGCCGGGGTAAAAACCAACGTGCTGTTCTTTGGGCGCGGCAAAACCGAGGAAGGCAACACCCAGCAGGTGTGGTTTTATGACATGCGCACCAACGCCCCCAGCTACGGCAAGCGCACGCCGTTCACCCGCACCGCCTTCAGTAGTTTCGTGCACGCCTATACCGGCGGCCTGGCGTTGGCCGAGGTGAAAGAAGCCTTTGACGGCAGCATTGACCACCAGAAACGCGCCCAAATACAGGACGAACGCTGGAGCTGCATCACCCGCGACCAAATTGCGCAGAAGAACGACTCGCTGGACCTTGGCCTCATCGCCGATGCCAGTTTCAGCAACAGCGCCCACACCCAGGAACCTCTGGACATCGCCCGCGAAGCCGCCGAAGAATTGAAAGCGATACAAGTAGAGTTGAACCAGATAATGAGTTTGTTGGCATGAGAGAGAAAGAATTGCCGGAGGGATGGGAGGAAACTACCATACCAGAAATGATAAGTAATGATGGACTTTTTGTTGATGGAGATTGGATAGAATCAAAAGACCAAGATGTAAACGGTGATGTCAGATTAATTCAATTGGCGGATATTGGTATTGCATCATTTAGAGATAAATCTTTTAGATTCTTAACCTCACAAAAAGCTAAAGAATTAAATTGTTCTTTTCTTGAAAAGGGAGATATTTTAATTGCGCGTATGCCAGACCCATTGGGTAGAGCGTGTATATTTCCTCTTAAAGGTAAATTTGTTACTGTAGTTGATGTTGCAATTATAAGACCTGGAGAAACGTCAATAGAGGTTAAATGGTTAATGCACTTTATTAATTCACCTATAATTAGCAGGAGAATCAATGAATTAGCATCAGGAACAACAAGACAAAGAATTTCTAGGAGGAATTTGGCTAATATTCCATTTCCTCTTCCGCCGCTGGCCGAGCAGAAACGCATTGTAGCCAAACTGGATGAAGCCTTTCAGCACTTGGGTACCCTAAAAGCCAAGCTGGCGCGTATTCCAGAGCTTCTTAAAACCTTCCGGCAATCCGTCCTTACCCACTTAACTATATCAAGTAATTCAACTGATTGGAAACAATTTGCATTAGGTGAATTAGGGAAATGGGCTGGAGGCGGAACTCCATCTAAAAGTGTTAAAGAATATTGGGCAACTAATGAAGTTTTATGGATTACACCCAAAGACATGAAAGCCTTATTCTTAAATGATTCTATTGACAAAATTTCTAATGAAGCAGTTAAATCATCCGCGACAAAGTTGATTGAAGCAAATTCTATTCTTTTTGTAACAAGGAGCGGCATACTAAGAAGAATTTTTCCCATTTCACTAAATACCACTCCAACTACAGTCAATCAAGATTTAAAAGCTTTGACTTTAAAAAATGAATTTGACCCAAAGTTTATTTTATATCTCCTAGTCGGTCATGAATCTGAGTTAAGAGATAAATGCATGAAAAGTGGGACAACAGTAGAAAGTATTGAATTTGATTTTCTTAAGAAATTCCAGGTAGAGATTCCTTCGCTAGAAGAACAAAAAGAAATCGTCAAAAAAATAGAAGCCCTGTTTGCCGCCGCCGATGCCCTGGAAGTGCATTACCAGAAGCTGAAACAGAAGATAGACCAATTGCCGCAAGCGCTGTTGGCCAAAGCGTTCAGAGGCGAGCTGGTGCCGCAAGACCCCACAGATGAACCGGCCAGCGTACTGTTGGAAAAGATAAAAGCCGCCAAAGCCAGCACCGCCAAAGCACCCAAAAGCAAAAAGCCAAGCAAGCGAGCAGACAGAAATGCTGCTGTAATCCCTTCCCACTTTTGTTTTTCTTTTCTCTCTCTTTTGTCATCCTGAAAGTGGAACATCCCGAATGCCTTCGGGAGACCCTGTGGGCCAGCTAGAAAAACGCTGTAGTAATTGCTACTACCGTTCGCCCACAAGATCTTTCCAAGATGACAGGTGTGGGGTTTTAGGCTTGTTTTTAGGAAAAGAGGCCTAAAACACTGCCCACTTTGTAGTTCCGTTGCTGCATCGCAGTTCGGCATTTACCAATCCCGAACCACTCTGTCGGGGATTTATCAATCCCCATTTAGTTGGCTAGTAGAGCACGGGGATTAGGAAATCCCCGACAGAGACCTTTCGGATTAGTAAATCCGAAAGAGCAGACAGAAATGGCGCTATAACCTTTTCTTTCTCTTTTGTCTTCCTGAAAGTGGAACATCCCGAATGCCTTCGGGAGATCTTATGGGCCAGCTAGAAAAGCGCAGTAGAAAACGCTACTACCGTTCGCCCACAAGATCTTTCCAAGCTGGCAGAAGAGGTGTTTTAGGCTTGTTTTTAGGAAAAGAGGCCTAAAATAGGTTGTTTTTAAAAATTAATAACTTGTTTTTCAATTACAAATTATAAAACAAGTATTTTGAAAAGGGAATAATTTAAAGTTTAAAGAATTTTAATAAGAAGATAATGTCAAAGTTTATTACCGGAAAAGAACTTGAAAACGCAGTTTACAATATCATTTGGGAAGCTGAGCGTTCCTTATTAATTGTTTCGCCCTATATTAAGTTAGATGACTATTTTAAAAGGTTATTTCTAAAGCATTTAAGCAACCCCAAACTGGAAATCACACTTATATTTGGAAAAAACGAAGGACATGTAAATAAGAGTTGTACTAGAACTGACTTTGAATTTTTTCAGCAGTTTCAAAATGTAAGTATCATTTACGTTCCAAACCTTCATGCAAAATATTATGCGAATGAAAATTTAGGGGTTGTAACCTCCATAAATTTATATGATTATTCGTTCAAGAATAACATAGAATTTGGGGTAAAGTTTGAACGCAGTTTGCTTGATAAAATCAAAAATAGCACTGATGATGATGTTTGGGAAAATAGCATGCAAATGGCTAATGAGAATCAAGTAATATTTATTAAACGTCCTATATATAAAAAAGGGATGCTTTTTGGAAAGGATTATATGACTTCTAACGTGCTGTGTGACAGAACAGAGGAGCTTTATGCTAATTCAACTCTTTCTAAAGGCAAGCTTACTTTTTTTGAGTATCCAGATGAACTAGATTTTGCAGAGGTAAATAGAATAAGACCTAATAGGGAGGAAGTGGAAAATACAAAACCACAATCTTTTTATAATAGAGAATTACCAGTTGAAAAAGAAAAAGATTTTGAGAAAAATTCAAGTTCTAAATATGATAACAATAGTAGATATTCTAACAATAGATATTCTAATAACCATGAAAAGCAACAATTTTATTCTAAAAGTAGTGAAGCCATACCTAGTTCTGGGTTTTGCATTAGGTCTGGAACAGCAATTTCTTTTAACCCAGATAGACCATTAAGTTATCCGGCTTATCAAAGCTGGAACCAATTTGGTAATCCAGATTATCCTGAAAAATATTGCCATTTTACTGGGGAACCTTCAAATGGACAGACATGTGTAAATCGGCCTATTTTAAGTAAGAACTGGAAAAGGGCTCAAAAAGCGCATGATTTATAATCCATTAATTACTGTTAAATTTATATTGTATAATTCTCTGGTGCATCCTTTATACCATGCAAAAATACTCCGTCAATCAATACCTCATTGAAACTGTTCTCGCTTGGGTAAAATCAGGCGAAATTGCCATACCTGAAATTCAGCGGCCCTTTGTCTGGGACAGTTCCAAAGTGCGTGACCTCATGGACAGCCTGTACCAGGGCTATCCGGTGGGCTACGTCATCGCTTGGAAAAACCCCAACGTGAAATTGAAAGATGGTAGCCTGAGCGATGGTAAGAAAGTACTCATTGACGGTCAGCAGCGCATTACGGCCTTAACCGCTGCCATACTGGGGCAGTACGTGGTAAACAAAAACTACAAGCGAGTTAAGATCAAAGTCGCGTTTCACCCAATAGAGCAGAAGTTTGAGGTACAGAACCCTGCCATTCTCAGAGACAAAACCTGGTTGCCAGACATTGCCGAGGCAATTAACGGAGACCTCTTTGAAATAGCCGAAAACTACTTTGAGCTTAATCCAGACGTAGACAAGAAACAGGTGCGCACAGCCTTTTCCACGCTTATCAATATTCCTAAAAAGCAGATAGGCATGATTGAGCTGGCCCCAGACTTGGACATTGAAACGGTTACGGAAATTTTCATTAGAATCAACTCAAAAGGCGTGGTGCTGAGCCAGGCAGATTTTGCCATGAGCAAGATTGCCTCTAACTCAGAATACCGCGGCAACGAGCTGCGCAAGGCCATTGACTATTTCTGCCACTTGGCCATTGCCCCAGAGTTCCACCGCCACATTATAGACAACGACCCAGAATTTGCCAAAACCGACTTCTTCCAGAAAATGCAATGGCTGCGTTCAGAAACCGAAGACCTCTATGACCCAGAGTACACAGATCTTATTAGAGTGGCCTTCACCTCAAAATTCAACCGGGGCAAGCTCTCAGATTTAGTCAGCCTGCTTTCGGGCCGTAATTTTGAGACCAGAACCTTTGAAGCCGCCATTGCCGAACGCTCTTTTGAAAGATTGAGAGAAGGCGTGTACAGCTTTATCAATGAAACCAACTACAAGCGGTTCATTATGATTGTGAAGTCGGCGGGCTTTATCTCTCCCAAGCTCATACGGTCTCAGAACGTGATCAATTTCGCGTACATCGTGTACCTGAAACTAAAGGAGATGGGCGTTAACCCGGTGCTAATTGAAACCTACGTGCGCCGTTGGCTGGTATATTCCATTTTGACTGGCCGCTATTCCGGCTCCGCCGAAAGCTACTTTGATTATGACATCAAACAGATTTCCGATCGCTCCTTTGCAGATTATTTAAAGGAAAAAGAAGAAGGTGAACTGTCAGATGCTTTCTGGAATTTCTCGCTGCCGCAACGTCTGGAAACCTCCGTGGCCAGTAGCCCCTTGTTCTTGCTTTTCTTGGCCGCTCAGGTCAAAGCCAATGACAAAGGTTTTTTGTCTAAAGACATAACCGTAGCAGACCTTATCTCTCATAAAGGCGATATTCACCATATCTTCCCGAAAGATTACCTCAAGAAAAACGGGCTAGAGCAGACCAAGTACAACCAGATTGCTAACTACGCTTACATGCAATCTGAGATTAACATTAA
>JBBSSO010000051.1:0-8705 GCA_038241905.1 Cytophagales bacterium
GGCATTCTGAACTTCTTCGTTTAATTTAGTTTTACTGTCTTTTCTCAGCTTCGTCATATAAAATTCTGGTTTATGGCCTGTTTTTTGGGAAAATGCCCTAAAACAGGGTTCTCAATATAAGAATAGATTTTTAATAATTGCCCGCAGGCGATGGAAATGTACCTATTTTGGGGCAGATGTATGCTTTAAAGCAGAAAAAGCTAAGAAAACGCAGCGCGTAAAACCAAAGCCCTACTTCTAATAGAGCCTTGCGCGTTCCTTTCAAAACCAATCTGTTTTTTTTACTTAGACCTGATGGCAATAACTGGGTCTAAGTGCGCCGCAATAACAGCCGGAATAATGCCCGAGAGTACGCCAATTACCACAGAAACCCCCAAGCCCAGAATAATGTTGCCCGGCGTAAGGATAATCTCCAACGAGCCCATCGGGATAAAGGTTATCAAAAACACCAGCAAAATGCCCACGGCCCCGCCAATCAGGCTCAGAAACACTGACTCAAACAGAAACTGGAACAAGATAAAGAAGTTTTTGGCCCCCAAAGATTTTTGAATCCCGATAATGTTAGTGCGCTCTTTTACTGACACAAACATAATATTAGCAATCCCAAACCCGCCAATTAAGATAGAAAATCCGCCAATAATGGCCCCGGCAATGCCAATAATGCTGAACATGTCGCTAATGGCATCGGCCATCATTTCAGAACGGTTCACGGCAAAATTGTCTTCTACATAAGGTTTCAAGCCTCTAATAGTCCGCATTTTACCGCGCACCTCGTACTCCAGGTTTTGCAAACCCACATCGGCCACGGTGCCTTTAATCATAAGCGCCGGCTGAATGCCCCGCGGGCCAGAGGCAAACATTTTACCAAAGGTGCCAAACGGAATGTAGGAGTTTTTATCGTTGGTGGGCAGGCCTTCAAACAGCCCGGCGCCTTGCCGCTCCATTACGCCAATAATGGTAAATTTCTGACCGCGTACTTTTATGTTACTGCCCAGCGCGTTGCCGTACGGAAACAGGTTGCTGGCAATATCAGCGCCCACCACAATTACGTTTCTAGCGTTTTCGGCTTCTTGGGGCGTAAAGAAACGGCCCTCTTCAATAGGCACCTCCGCTACTTTGTTAAAATCTTTAGACACGCCCTGCATCATAATGCCGGCCATGCTGTTATTTAAGTTTTTAAAAGTGTTGCCCCCACGCCTAGACACAATAGATATGGCCTCGGCGTTCTCTAGGTTATCCTCCAGAAATTTAAACTCGCGCATAGAAGTAGGCGGGCGTTGCTGAAATTTCCACCACGGTATGTCGCCGCCGCCATCGCTAAAAATCCAGGGATAACGCTCTACATAAATAATGCGTTCGCCCACAAAACTCATGCTCTGCCTAATGCTGCGCTCCAAAGAATCTACAATGGTAAACACAGAGATAATGGCAAAAATGCCGATGGTAACGCCCAATAAAGAGAGAATGGTGCGCAGCAGGTTAGATTTGAGTGCTTGCATCGCAAAGACAAAGCTTTCGTACACCAGCCGGAGGTAGATCATGGATTACATTTGAAATTAAACAGGCAGGCAGCAGTTGGGCCGCGTTCCTAAATGGTTTTACCCGCGTAAGGGTGCCGTATTAGTAGGTTAGCAAGAGCGGTTATTACAGAAACAGAAGGCTAATTTAACGCGGGCCAGGCAAGCCCACACTTATTCCCGATAAAGTAAGGGTTTTTAACCCAAATTGCCTACCTTTGCGCTCTATTTTTGAGTATTTTTTAATACTGACCTATACCCTATGAAGCTATCTGAGTTCAAGTTTGACCTTCCGGAAGAGTTGATGGCCAACCACCCGTCTCCTAACCGTGACGAGGCCCGCATGATGGTGCTACACCGCGAGAGCGGCAAGATTGAGCACAAAGTCTTCAAAGACATTATCCATTATTTTGACGAAGGCGATGTGTTGGTGACCAACAACACCAAGGTTTTTCCGGCTAGGTTGTACGGCAACAAGGAGAAAACCGGCGCCAAGATTGAAGTATTCTTGCTCCGCGAGTTAGATACCCGCATTCACCTTTGGGATGTATTGGTAGACCCGGCCCGCAAAATACGGGTGGGCAACAAGCTCTATTTCGGCGATAGTGACCTAGTAGCCGAAGTAATTGACAACACCACCTCGCGCGGGCGCACCATTAAGTTTTTGTTTGATGGCTCTGACGAAGATTTCTACAAGACCATCTACAACCTAGGCGAAACGCCGCTGCCCAAATACATTAATAGGGAGCCGGAGCCAGAAGACCAAGAGCGCTACCAAACCGTGTACGCCCAGGTGACCGGCGCCGTAGCCGCGCCCACCGCCGGCCTGCACTTTACCAAAGAAGTTTTGAAGCGCCTGGAACTGAAAGGCGTAGACGTTTCTCCGGTAACGTTGCACGTAGGGTTGGGTACGTTCCGTCAAGTTGACGTAGAAGACCTGACCAAGCACAAAATGGACTCTGAGCAGTTCTTTGTGCCTGAGGAAACCTGCGTAATGGTAAACAAAGCCTTAGATGCCAAGAAACGCGTGTGCGCCATTGGTACCACCACCATGCGCTCACTAGAGTCATCAGTATCGGCCAGCGGCCGCCTAAAACCCAACGAAGGTTGGACAGATCGTTTTATTTTTCCGCCGTATGAGTTTAAAATCGCCAACAGCCTTATCACCAACTTCCACATGCCGGAGTCTACGCTCTTAATGATGGCTGCCGCTTTTGGGGGCTATGATTTGGTGAAGGAAGCTTACCAAACCGCCATTAAAGAAGAATACAAATTCTTTAGCTACGGCGATGTTATGCTGATTTTGTAATCCGTAAAAAAAAGGTTTTTAAATGCCCCGCCAGCCCCAGCTAGCGGGGCATTTTTATGCGCCTGTTTTAGGCCTGTTTTCTGAAAAACAGGCCTAAAACAGGCTTCTTATAAACGGGTGGGCTATTAGGGAGAAGGAGGTTTAAAGAAAAGAAAAAGTAGTATTGTTCTGCATCTGTATCTGTATCTTCAAAAAATAATCGCCCCGGTGTGGGTCAATCCAATCAGAAAAGAGTACATTTAAGCCTGTAAATCAGATCATTAAAGCAAAGCGGCCTACGGATCCCAGAACAGAGTCGGAAATGAATAGTGCAGAAAAAAGCCACGCATGAACAAGGAAAAAGAACAAGCAAAAGAGCCAACAGGTAAGCAGGTTTCGGCTGGGCGACCTTCGGGTCAAGAAAAACTGCCGCCATTAACTCCAGCAGCTAAATCGGTGACTAACGGTTCTTACCTTTCTTACTATTCCCTCGAAGGGGCTACTAGTGCCAATCGCACTCCAGCAGAAATTTCTCCAACCCAACAAACCTTGCTAACCGTCCAGCACGAGTTGGCTCAGGCGCGGCAAGAATTGCAAGAAGCCCGTCAGCAGTTAGACCTGCTTAAGGCATTAAATACTTCGCTAGCGGGCGCGCCCAACCCAGTGCCTCTTTATCAAGTGCTGGCCTTAGAACAGTTGTCTAAAACCGTGTTAGAGCAGAATGCTACGCCCGGCAACAGCTTGGAGAGAATTGTAAATACTTATCTGGCCGGAGTGGAGCGCCTGCACCCCGGCATGTTGTGCGCCTGCATGCGGCTAGAAGGAAATAAATTATACACGTTGGCCGCGCCCAGTTTACCAGAGAACTTCAACCTGGCTTTAAATGGAACCACCATTGGCGAGCGCGAGGGCTCTTGCGGCGCAGCGGCGTTCTTAGGCCAGAAAATAATTGCCACCAACATTGAGCACGACTCCAACTGGGTAGATTACAAAGACTTAGCGCTGTCTCACGGGCTACGGGCTTGTTGGTCTTTCCCTATCCGGCAGACTACCGGCGAGATAATAGGCACCTTGGCTATTTACTATACCCAAGTCAAAGCGCCCACGCCCGAAGAGCAAGTTTCTTGTGAAAGAATCAGCAATTTGCTGCAACTCATTCTGGAAAATAAATTAGCTGAGCAAGCACTGCGCGCCAGCAATGAGCGGTTTCATTTCGCCACGCTGGCTACCCATGATGCTATTTACGACTGGGATATAGCTTCTGACCGCATTGACTGGGGCGTAGAGTTTGAGAATATTTTTGGGGTAGTGCGTTCTCCTGAAACCACCACCTTGGCGTATTGGGAAAGCAGAATTCACCCCGCTGACCGTGAAGATGTGCTGCAATCGTTGCAAATAGCTTTAGATGATCCCATTCAAGAGTACTGGCAATCGGAGTACCGGTACCTAAAGAATGATGGCCACAGCGTGGGCTACGTGGCAGAGCGAGGCTACATTCTTCGGCACCAGGACCGGACTCCTTTTAGAGTGGTTGGCGCGCTGCAAGAAATTACGGCGCGCAAAAATGCGGAGAAAGAATTGAGGCATTTATCCGTCATCGCTACGGAAACTATTAATGGGGTGTTGGTGATGACTCCAGACTTAACCGTGTTATGGGTAAATCAGGCCTTTACTAATATTACCGGTTATACGCTGGCAGAGGTGAAAGGGAAAAAGCCCGCCTCTTTTTTAAACGGCCCAAAAACTGATCCGCGCACTATTGCTTACGTCTACCAACAAGTGGCCCTGAATGAGCCAATGGAGTGTGAACTGCTGCAGTACACCAAAGCAGGGCATACGTGCTGGATAAAAATGCAGATGCAGCACTTGCGCAACGCCAAAGGCGATGTAGAGCGTGTTTTTGCGTTTATGACGGATGTAACGCAGCAAAAGAAAGAAGAGCAGCAGCTACGCCTGATGGAATCTGCCATCACCAATACCCACGAGGTTGTTTGTATTGCCCGGGTGTACTCCTCTGAGCCAAAGTATAAAACCATCTTTTGCAACAAAGCTTTTCTAGATTTTACAGGGTGCACCGATGAAGAAATAATGGGTAAACCGCCGCTTTTGTTTGACGGGCCTGATACGAATCAAGAAGATTTAGCCGCCATGCAGGTGGCATTAGAACAAGGCCAGCCCTACGAGGCTGAGTTGCTAGGCTACCATAAAACGGGGGAAACCTTTTGGGCTTTTGCCTCCATTTATCCTATTTGCAACCAAGAGAACGTGCTCACCCACTGGATTTTTATGATGCGGGACATTACCAACCGCAAAAACTATGAGCACGAGCGGGAACTCTTAATTTCTGAGCTCCACCAAAATAACGCAGATTTAAAGCAGTTTTCCTTTATTACCTCGCACAACCTGCGCGCCCCGCTTTCTAACCTGCAAGGCATTATTAACTTGTTAGATATGGAGGCTCTGCCCGATGGCCTGAACAAAATCCTGATCCAGAAGTTTGCCGAGTCTACCGTGCAGCTCACCGAAATTATTGATGATCTGCTGGAGATTCTGGTTATTAAAAACGGCGTGCAAATTAAGAAGGAAAGCCTTTCCCTCACTGCTGCCTTCCAGAAAGTAAGAGCATCGGTAGACGGCCTACTCACCGAAACGGACGCTACCTTGCTAACTAATTTCGAGGGCGCTGACGTGGTGGAATTCAACCCGGGTTATCTGCACAGCATCTTGCTCAACTTGCTTACCAATGCCATCAAATACCGCCACCCAGACCGTCCGCTGGTGATCAGCGTAACATCTGTGCAGGAAAAAGACGGCATAGAAGTGCGCTTTACTGACAACGGCCTGGGCCTAGACCTAGAACGGTACCGCGATCGCATCTTTGGCCTTTACCAACGTTTCCATAAAAACAAAGACAGCAAAGGCATGGGTCTTTACATTGCTCAATCGCAGGCCAAGGCCATGGGCGGGCAGTTGGAAATTGAAAGCAAAGTAAACGAAGGCACCACCTTTATCTTGCAAATAGGAAAAATTGGCTGCGACTATTAAATGATTGCTTTCTAAAGAGTACTTGGATAAAATCACAAGCCAAAACCTGGGGCAATACTTAAATACTTAAGAGTGGATTTCCATCAGAAGGTTAAGAATTTGACTCAACTAAGAACAAGAACTAACCACGCCTAAACGCCAGCTTATGCAATTCAGCATTTCAAAAACCAGCCTAATTTTGCAATCAACAATTCTGTTTTAGGCCTGTTTTTTGAAAAAGAGGCCTAAAACGCGTGGCCTGCTGCGGACGCGGACTTAACTTGCAACGGCATGGCAGAGATAAACTACCCCAAATACGCAATTATTGTGGCCGGCGGCTCGGGTAGCCGCATGCAGTCCGCAGTGCCCAAGCAATTCATGGCCATTGGCGGCGAGCCGGTGCTCATGCACACCATCCGGTGCTTTGCCCGATTTGACGAAGCAGTGCAATTGGTGGTGGTATTGCCTCAGGAACAGGTTTCGGTTTGGCAAGCGCTTTGTACGCAGCACGGTTTCCGGGTGGCTCACAGCATTGTAGTTGGCGGCAACAGCCGGTTTCAGTCGGTTAAGAACGGTTTGGCGGCGCTTTCTGCTGCCCAAGACGGCGTAGTGGCCGTGCATGATGGCGTGCGGCCCTTGGTTTCTTCTCCTATTCTCGCGGATGCTTTTAAGACCGCCCACGCCCAAGGCAGTGCCGTGGTGGCCGTTCCCTTAAAAGATTCTATCCGCTGCGTAGAAGGAGTTGTTTCTAAATCCGTGGACCGAACTGCGTACCGCTTGGTGCAAACGCCCCAATGTTTCCGGCTGGCTGTTTTACGGAACGCGTACGAACAGCCAGAAAGTACTTTTTTTACCGACGATGCATCCGTGGTAGAAGCAATTGGCCACGAAATTACGTTGGTAGCAGGCAGCTACCGCAATCTCAAAATCACCACCCCCGAAGACCTCATCTTAGCCGAAACTTTGTTACAAAACAAGCCTAAATAAGTGCTTTTTTTTGTGCCGATGGTAGAGAGAGCTAATAACATTTTTGCACGAAAAACTGCGTGTTACCTGCCTGAGTTTTCTGTTTAAGAAATGCGTCAGAAAATAGAAGTTCTGGACGTACTGTTCTAAAATAGCAACAGGAATCTGGGGCAAAAACTTTGCGGTTCTTGGCTATTCTATCGCCTTAAAAACTTTGTTTTCTAGCAAATGCTGGTGGGCCAAAACTACTTCCGAAGATAGGACTTCTAGTCTAGGGTGCGGGTGGGAGAGGTTGAGTAAATAGCCTTGCATGGGCAGCAGGTTCAGCAAATCATGGGTAACGCAGAGCACGGTCTTCTTTTCATCGCGCACCCAATCGGTCATTAAATCAAAGACGCGTTTTTTGTGGTACACGTCTAGCTGTTGGGTAGGCTCGTCTAGAAGGGCCAGGGGCGTGTTTTGCAGCAGCAATTGCGCCAACCAAACCAGTTGTTGCTCTCCGCCCGATAAATCTGTAAACGTACGATGGGCCAAGTGCTTAATTTGCAGGCGGTCTAAAACGCCATCGGCGAGGCCGTAATCTACGGCAGTGTAAGCGTCTAACAGCTTTTTATGACGAAAAAGCCCCATCACGACCAGTTCACGCACTTGCACCGGAAAAGCCACGTTGTTTTTCTGCGGCAGGTAAGATAGCGTTTTGGCAATAGCACCCGTTCTACGGGGCAGCGGTTGCCCCAACACCGAGACCGAACCTTGGTAAGGCACTTGCCCTAAAAGCGCTTTGAGCAGGGTAGATTTGCCACTGCCGTTGTGCCCTACAATGGCCACAAAAGCAGGCTCTGGCACTAAAAAAGAAAGGTTGCGGAGTAACACGTTTTCCGCATACCCCGCAACCAAGTCTTTAATTTCTAAAACGTTATTCAACGAGCGGCGATTAAGTGAAAGACAGAACAGAAACCATTATATCATTCCTCACCGCCCAAAAACGCTAGTATTCGTCTTCGTTGAACATGAAGTCTTCTTTGGTAGGATAATCTGGCCAAACCTCTTCAATGCTTTCGTACGGCTGGCCGTCATCTTCCAGAGCTTGCAGGTTTTCCACTACCTCCATAGGCGCGCCAGAGCGGATGGAATAATCAATAAGTTCATCCTTGGTAGCGGGCCATGGCGCATCTTCAAGGTAAGAAGCAAGTTCTAATGTCCAATACATAGTAAAATTTCCTTAAAAAGTTATATCTGATACAAAAAAATTGGCAAAAAGCGGTAACGGCCTGCAAAAGTAAAGTTTTGATTGAGAATTCAAACACTTATTTTTTCTGATTGCCACGCGCGGTAATGTTCCATCACAACGGGCCAGCGGGTAAAATGTTTATACGGCGCGCGCATTTATTTATTGGTGCTTGGCCCGGCTAAATCCATCGCCGGTATTAAACAAGAAATGGAGGCCTGCTTGCCCGCCAATGACTAGGTTTTGCCGCAGTACATAGTAGTCTGGGTCTTGCGGAACGCTAATGTGCTCTTCGGCGCGCACGTTTACAAAGTTGTAATGGCTCCGGAGGTTGGCGCTCAAATAAACATTGGGAATGATGCTATATTCCAAACCCAGCCCAAACAATATGCCCAAATCATGTTTGTTAAAGTTGCCCATGTCACCGGTGCGCTCACTGTCTTTGAAGGTGGCCAGCGGGTACGTGCCTTTCGCAATGGTCAAGTCGGTTTTGTCGCGGCGGTATTTGGCGGTCCGGAAGAAGACATTTTCTTCGTAGCCCTCCTTTAAAATGCTTAGTTGCGGGCCCATCTGAAAGTTAAACCGCAATTTACCCGCCGTGGTATATTTAAAAAGCAGCGGAATGTTCCAGTATTCCAGTTTCAAATGCTTTTCGCCGGACTTGTTGCCGTCTAGGTCAATA
>JBBSSO010000052.1:0-8630 GCA_038241905.1 Cytophagales bacterium
CATCTGGAAATTCTTTTATCCTGATGGAAAACCCAAACAAACCGTTCAATTTTTAAATGGTGAAGATTTTAAAATCATTGAATTTTATGACACCACGGGCCAGCAACTGGTAAAAGAGGGCACGGGTAGCTGGTCTACCCAAAAAATGACCAATGTTGGGTTGGTTTCGTTGCCGCTGCACGTTAAAGGCCAGTGGAAGGATAGCCTAAAAGTTGGAAAATGGACTGCCACCCAAGCCGATGGCCGAAAAGTTTACGAAGAACTTTTTGATGCAGGTATCTTTCAGCACGGACAGGTTTTTGATAATACGGGGCAAAAAGTGGCCAAAGCGTACACCAACGCAGAAATAAACAAAGGGCCGCTTCCAAATTCACTGGAACGTGCCGAGCAACTAAGCATCAGTCCTGTTTTTGGTTCACAGGAACGCGCGATGCACTATATCTTAAGGAGGGAGCATTTGCTGCCGGTAGATACGTCTAGATATGCCTATAAAAGCGTTGAAACGAAACCAGAATATTTTGGTGGGCAAGTAGCTATGTTTAAATACCTTTCGCAAAATTTCAGAACTCCTTCTGATGCAGCGAAAGCTGGCGTGCAGGGCACGTCCGTTATTTCGGTGTTAGTTGGCGCAGATGGCACGCCAACTAACGTTAAGGTTGTGAAATCTTTGTTTCCTAGTGTAGATGCGGAGGTTGTACGGGTAGTGAAGAGCATGAAAAAGTGGAAGCCCGGCACCGTTAACGGGGTTCCGGCCCCGGTTACCTACACTGTGCCCTTCCGACTTGTCATAACAAGGGAGAAAGCAATGATGTGGGAGAATTCCTTAAAATAGATTGGGTTTTTGTTCTGAAGACGAAACCTGTAGCGTCGTTACACTGTAACGACGTGGTTCCACGAAGCAAATCCGTTTCTAAAGCAAAAACAAGACCTTGCAGCGAGAACCCCTAACGAGAACCCCTTTTTTGCGCAATTTTCAGGTTTAGGATGAGGGAAATTTTTTTGTTGCATAGTACCACGTCGTTACGGTGTAACGACGCTACATTTGCCTTTACTTGTTGGGCCACGGTTAACGTTTGGGTGAGCATTCTACGTGCTCCGCCAACGCGTTTCCTAAAATTATAATTAGCAGCTATCACCCAAAAAAAACTCCGCCAGCGCGTGCCTAAAAGGTTGCCGCTGGCGGAGTTGCGTTTTAGGCCTGTTTTTTAGAAAACAGGCCTAAAACAGGTTAAGTATGTGAGAAGGATATTAGCTTTCTTGCGGAAATTCTCCGCCAGATTTATCAAACGCCATCATGAGAATATAACCCGTAAGGGCGCCAACGGCTGTACCTAAAATGACAACTGAACCAATTACCATCATAAGGGGTACCTGAATACCATAATAATCTTGGTGGGTCATTACGCCGACGTAATTGGGGTCCATAAATATGGATTGAAGCAAGATGAAGCCCGCAAACAGCGCAGCACCAATAAAGCCTACCAGAAAACCAATGGCTAGGCCGGGCAGGTAAGGGGTTTGGCGGTTGCGGTCATCGGCGTTTTTCTTGAGCGACCGAATAGCCAGCACCACCGCACCTACAATAAACAAGTTGCTCGCAAACCGCACAATTTCCCATTCTTCAAGACCTAGCAAGTTTATCACGATGAAATAAAGAATCATAGCAATGGCACTCAATACGCCGTAGCGAACACCAAGTCGTTGGGTGGGGACAGTAGATTTGTTTGCAGTAGTTTCCATAGTAGTTGGTTTGGGATGACAAAGTACCTTAATACGTCGTTTATAGGAAAAAGGCCATATAAGCTATATAATAGGTACGTTAGACGGTCAACATCGTTTTATGGGCTTGTCAAGGAGGTAGTTGAAAACCGAAATTAGCTAGCCAACCAAAGTCCGGAAAGGCAAGACAGCGCCTTAGAAACCAGCTGAGAAAACCGGTAAAAATCTGATTGCTGCTTTGCTGAGATAATACCTGTTTTAGGCCTGTTTTTAGAAAAACAGGCCTAAAACAGGTATTATTTGTTATCTGTTTCTTCGGGGTTGGGACCAAATACGCGCAGTACCCAGCGAGGCAAGAAGTAAGAACCCAAAATAAGGTACAGGTAATAGGTAACCACGCGGTACAGCAGCACAATAACGGTAGTAAACCGGCCCAAGAACTGGCCAAAGAAGGTAGGAAACGCAACTTCGGCAATGCCCGCGCCGCCTGGCGTAATAGCTACCAGCAGCACAATCTTGTAGACCATGTTGCGCGAGAAAATGAGTACGTGGTCATGGAAACTAATATCTGTAAAGGCGGCAATGAGGCAATTGATGACAAAGTAACGGGCCGTCCAGACGAAGGCGGTGCTGAGGGCGGCGTTCATCCAGTAGGGAAACGTTCTCCCTTTTAAGTGGTTAGAAGCCCACACCAGCTCGTTGCCGTGTTTGTAAGCGCCGGGTCTCCATCGGCGGGTAAGCCGGAAAGAAGTGGCCCGCAAAAACAATCGCTTTACGGCTTTTGGATTAATTAATAGCCCGTAGGCCATCAGGAACGCGTAAAATGCAATAAGCAAATAACTTATAGCGAAGGCAATTTCTAAGCTTTGCGTTACCGAGAATTCCAGGGCAGACACTTCCGGGAAAATATCGCCCTGCGTAATTAAAAATATAAGAGGCACGGCAATTATAAAATAAAGGTTGTCTAGCATGGCCGTTACCATAACGTAGGCCAAAGATTTGCCCAGGCTAATGCCTTCTTTGTTGAGGATAAACGCGGCCACGGTAGAGCCGCCCACTACGCTGGGCATTACGCAAGACGCAAATTCCCAGAGCATAATTACGTCTAGGCTTTTGCGCCAACTCAAGAATTTTTCGGTGACGTACCGGATGCGGTAAATGTACCCTAAATCGCGGATGACGAGCACCAAAAACGTCATGAGCAGCCAGAACGGGCTGGCGTTGTAGAGCGGCGTTAGGTCTAGGGAGGCGCTGTCGCGGTAAAACATGTAGCCTATCATGCCCATGCCCAACACCACCGGAATGAGAATGCGCTGCGGGGTAAAGTAGGAGAGGAGTTTTTTACGATTCAGGTCCATGGGCAGGGGCGGTCAGGTGCGGAGAATACGGCACAATGCTGAAATTATTAAACCCATCGGCCATCTCCAAACCAATCTCGTTGAGTTGCAGCAAATCTAAAATGGCCAGAAAGTTAAAAACCAGCCCAATCTTGTCTGGGTAGGCCTCTACCAACGAGGCAAATGATACCGCGCCCTGGGCTTTTACGCGCGCGGTAATGTAGCTGCGCTGCTGCTCAAGCGTGTACGGATAGGTGTAAACGGTGTGTTTAGGCCGGTTTTCATCTTCTTGGTAGCGCAGCATGGCTTTCTGGAAAGCGTGCATAAGGCCGTACAGATTCAGGTCTTTTAGCTCATATTCCAGCTGGTGTTTGGCGGCAATTTTGGCTAGTTCTGCGTCTGTATTGCCGCGGTTTTCTTGCTGCAACCGGTGGTCTTCTAGCTGGCCTAACGTAGGCAGAATTTCCTTAAATCGCTTGTATTCCAGTAAATGCTGCACCAGTTCTTGGCGCGGGTCAATCTCGTTGCCTTCGTTGTCTTTCTCAAAACGCGGTAGCAGCAGCTTGGCTTTTATGCGCATGAGCGTGGCGGCGGTGAGAATAAACTCGCTGGCTACCTCCATGTTTAAGGTTTCTAACTGCCGGATGTAGGCCACAAAATCATTGGTGATCTGCGAGATGGGAATGTCATGGATGTCTAGCTCATCGCGCTCAATAAAGAACAGCAGCAGATCAAAAGGGCCCTCAAACAGAGACAGTTTAATTTCGAAACTCACGGGTGGCGGTCAGAACGGGTGAAAAGCAAAAATACGCAGAAGAAACCAACTGCCAACCCTAGCCTGGGCATGCATCTTTAAGACGATGGTTAAAAGGTAGAATTTTGAGGTAAAATAAGAAAAGAGCGCACCAATATTTAAGAACCTGTTTTAGGCCTATTTTCTGAAAACAGGCCTAAAACAGGAATATTTTCCGGCGCTATTCTGCTGCAACGGGTTTCCATCGGCGGCGATAGCACGCCAAAACTTTATTTTTAAAGGTGTTTTGAGCCTGTTTTTGCAAAAAGAGGCCAGAAACACCAAATAGCGAACGGCGCTGAGAAAGGCAGGTTAAGAAAAAATCAGTAAATTTACCTTTCGTATGGGTGGGCACGTATAGTAAAACTTTTAGACCCGTACCCTGTTTCTCTCTTATTTACCCAACCTGCATCCCTATGATGATTGAACCCGGAGAACTGCTGGCCAAAATCAACTCTCCCGCTGATTTGCGCCAACTGCCAGAAGACCAGTTGCTGCAGGTATGCCAAGAATTACGGCAGTTTATTGTAGACAACGTTTCTATTTACGGCGGGCACTTTGGGGCGAGTCTGGGGGTAGTGGAATTAACGGTGGCACTGCATTACGTGTTCAACACGCCGTATGACCAACTGGTTTGGGATGTAGGGCACCAAGCGTACGGACATAAAATCTTAACCGGCCGCCGCGATCAGTTTAAAACCAACCGCAAACTCAACGGTATTTCTGGTTTCCCAAAGAGAAAAGAAAGCGAGTTTGATGCCTTCGGGGTAGGCCATTCCAGCACTTCCATTTCGGCTGCGCTAGGTATGGCGATGGCCTCGCAATACAAAAAAGAATTTGACCGGCATCACATCGCCGTCATCGGTGATGGCTCCATGACGGCCGGCATGTCTTTTGAAGCCCTCAACCACGGCGGCTCTACTGATGCTGACCTGCTGGTAGTTCTTAACGACAATTGCATGAGTATTGACCCCAACGTGGGCGCGCTCAAAGAATATTTAACTGACATTACCACCTCCCGCACCTACAACAAAGTCCGCGACGAGCTTTGGAATATCTTGGGCAAGATTAGTAAGTTTGGCCCCAATGCCCAGCAAATTGCCTCTAAGGTAGAAAGTGGCATTAAGGCCACGCTGCTCAAGCAAAGCAATCTTTTTGAAAGCCTCAATTTCCGGTATTTCGGCCCCATAGACGGGCACGATGTCAACCATTTGACCAGCGTTTTGCAAGACCTGAAAAAAATTCCGGGTCCTAAAATCTTGCATTGCGTTACTGTAAAAGGCAAAGGCTTTGCGCTGGCGGAGAAAGAACAAACCAAATGGCACGCGCCCGGCTTGTTTGACAAAGTAACCGGCGAGATTTACCAAGTGCACCACACCACGCCGCAGCCGCCCAAGTACCAAGATGTTTTTGGCCACACCCTGCTGGAAATGGCGGAGTTGAACCCTAAAATATTTGGCGTTACGCCAGCCATGCCCAGCGGCTCTTCCATGAATATCATGATGGCTGCTATGCCAGACCGCGCGCTGGATGTAGGCATTGCTGAACAGCACGCTGTTACGTTCTCGGCTGGTTTGGCCACGCAAGGTTTGGTACCTTTCTGCAACATTTACTCTAGTTTTATGCAGCGCGGCTATGACCAAGTGGTGCATGACGTTTGCCTCCAAAACCTGCACGTAGTATTTACCTTAGACCGCGCCGGTTTTGCTGGCGCCGATGGTCAAACCCACCACGGTTCTTATGACATTGCCTTTATGCGCTGTCTGCCCAATATGGTGGTGTCTAGCCCCATGAACGAGCAAGAACTGCGCAACCTTATGTTTACCGCCAGCCAAGACGGCATGGGCCCTTTTACCATCCGGTACCCGCGCGGCGAAGGCGTTATGCCCGAATGGCGCACGCCGCTAGAACTGCTGGAAGTTGGCAAAGGCCGCACGGTGCAAGAAGGCGAGGAAGTTGCCATTCTCACCATCGGGCACATTGGCAATTACGCGGTAGAGGCTTGCAAAAAGTTAAAAGTAGATGGTCTGCGGCCGGGCCATTATGACATGCGCTTTGTAAAACCCTTAGACGAGGAAATGCTGCACCACATTTTCCGGACCTATGACAAGGTATTAACCATTGAAGACGGTTGCTTGCAAGGTGGTTTTGGAAGTGCCGTGTTAGAGTTTATGGTAGACAATGGCTATCACGCGCAGGTAAAACGCTTGGGTATTCCAGATACCGTAGTGGAGCACGGCTCGCAAATGGAATTGCACCGTCTTTGCGGTTTCGACCCAGAAAGCATTGCGCAAGAAGTGCGACAACTAACGGGCGTAGCCGTGCACGTATAACGGTACGTTAGAACATTTTAAAAATCCCTCACTGGTTTACAGCCGGTGAGGGATTTCTTGTTTTAAGCCTGTTTTTGGAAAAACAGGCTTAAAACAGGGGAATGGTGTTTTAAGTTTATGCGAGTTAAGTCGTTTTATTATCTTGTCATCTGTAGCGTAGAAAGGAGGGTTCTCTTTTGTGGTTACTGCTATTAAATACTTTTTTTATAAAATGGATTAGGTATTTAAATGTAGCTGACAAGTGCAACATTAGAAGTTAGAAAAGTAAAAGGCTTGGAATCTTAGTGGCTATATTATGCGCTTTAGAGGGTCTAACACTACACGTTATCTATGCTTATACAAAAGGTTTTAAACTAAAGAATTAATGCCTTACGGACTTATTTTGTAATTTGTCTTAGGAAGGATTAACTCCAGATTTTCAATGAACAACGCCAGGAATTTTAATCAAACATTAATTAGACTTTTAAATAATGTTTAAAAAAGAGAATATATATTATCTTATTTTATTTTTGATAGGAATTTATGTTGGCATTAACAAATATGGTGTTTCAAGTACTTTTCAAATTATAGCGGTACTTTATTGTATTCTACAAGCAGTAGGAAATCTGACTATTTTATACAAAATTACGATGCTAAAATTATCTGATAAGCCGCTCCCTTATAATCGCAATGACATATTCTTTTTATTGGCTACTTGGGTTATTGTTCTTATCCTGTATTTTATAGTTCTTACAGTCTACTTTCAGAGCTTAGTGCTATATCTAGTTTCTTTTATAGTCCTGCTGTTATTTATTGTAAATTATTTGAAATCAGTGTTGAGAAGATAACCTAGAAGTTAACCATTTAATTAATCTATTAAATATAGTAAAGTGGCAGCTGATTTAGCTGACGGAAATATGTTATTAGACCATAAACGATGCTGCTTTCTGGAGACATCCGCAGGGCGGCTACTGACTTTGAATGGTTATGGAGAAACTCCGTTCCAGTGAGGCCAGTCTAAACCAGCCATGCAACAAGAAGACTGGCCTCCACTAGCGCGGGCATTTTTTTTCATCTGAGATTGCGTTTTCGGCCTGTTTTCCTAAAAAGAGGCCTAAAACAGACCGTTCTCTTTTAAACTGAACATCAGCTGAAAAGGAAATGCGCTATCTTAGGCCTAACCGTCCAGGCCCGTATCGGGGTAGAAGCGCAGGGGGACAGGTACATGCCAGCCGGTTTACATCAGCAAGGGGCAAAATGGTATGCCGTAGCGGGAAAAAGTGCGCGCTGTTTTTAAGCTGTTTTCCTAGAAACTACCTTATAAACGATATGGAAAACCAGTATATGTTGGAAGTATCTATAAGGGATAATCTAAGCAGCATTTCAAGAAACAGTTCTGGTAAGCTATGCGGAGATTACTTGTATTATTCTCCGCAATATTGCGGAGAATAATACGTATATTTACCGCACACGTCAACGACCATGAGCTTTTACATCTACCAGCACCCAGACTGGCCCCATTTTACCTGGGACCAAGGCCGTCTCTCCAAACTGCTGGGGGAGGCGCGGTACGTGCAAGGGCGCATCATGGGACGCATGGAGGCACTGGGCTTCTCTGTCAGGTCCGAGGCCATGCTTCAGACCCTAACGCAGGATGTGTTGAAATCCACAGAAATAGAGGGAGAGTTGCTGGACCCCGGGCAGGTACGATCCTCTATCGCTAGGCGCTTAGGCATGGATATAGCAGGCCTTGTACCTTCAGACCGTTATGTGGAAGGGGTAGTAGAGATGATGCTGGACGCCACCCAAAATTACCGGAAACCCCTCGCCAAGGAACGCCTGTTTGGCTGGCAGGCCTCTCTTTTTCCAACGGGCAGGAGCGGCATGTACAGAATCATTACCGGCGCGTGGAGAGAGGATAACGAGCAGCCCATGCAGGTAGTGTCAGGGCCCTTGGGCCGGGAGAAGGTGCATTTTCAGGCGCCTGAGGCCTCCCTGATAGAGGACGAGATGGAAAGGTTTCTGGGTTGGTTTAACAGTGAGTCCGAGCTGGACCCGGTACTGAAGGCCGGCATCGCCCATCTCTGGTTTATTACCATACATCCCTTTGATGATGGGAACGGGCGCGTGGCGCGGGCGATTGCTGACATGCAGCTAGCGCGAGCTGACAGGGGCGGTCAACGTTACTACAGCATGTCAGCGCAAATCAGGCAGGAGCGGAACGCCTACTACACAATCCTGGAGAAAACACAGAAAAGCAGGCTGGACATAACGCACTGGCTGGAGTGGTTCCTCTCCTGTCTGCACGGTGCCCTAAGTCTAGCGGATGAGAAGCTGGAGGCCGTGCTGGAGAAGGCACATTTCTGGGACCGGTACGGCTCCACACCTCTCAACGTGCGGCAGCGGCTGCTCATCAACAAGCTGCAAGACGGGTTTGAGGGCAAGCTTACCTCCTCCAAATGGGCCAAG
>JBBSSO010000053.1:0-8604 GCA_038241905.1 Cytophagales bacterium
ATCACATTTTTTCTGGCAGGTTCTTGGTCTTTCTAGTGGCAAGCCTGACCGTAAGTTGCACGCTTAAACCGCCCACGGTGCCTGTTGCGTCTACAGGAGTAGACATTTCTGCCTCAGATACCACGGAAGTTACGGCCCAAACGGCGCACGCGCCCACTACAAGTCGAGGTCCGTACCAGCCGTCGGCGGAGCGCGCCATGGATTTACTTCACACCACCTTGCACATCAGCTTTGACTGGCAGAAACAGCATTTACTGGGCCAAGCCTCTTTGCGGCTGACGCCTTATTTCTATCCGCAAGATTCTTTGGTGCTAGATGCCAAGGGCTTTGACATTCATGAAGTAACGTTAAAAGGCAGCCAAAAAAACCAGGCACTCCTTTACAAATATGACCAACGGCGTTTAGTTATTGCCTTGGGCCAGACGTTTACCCGGCAAGACACGCTAGAATTATTTATCCGGTACACCGCCAAACCCAATGACTTAAAAATTACCGGCCACAATGCCATCGCCGCTGACAAAGGTTTGTATTTTATTAACCCGCTGGGCGATGAGAAAGAAGTGCCTCGCCAAATCTGGACCCAAGGCGAAACCGAGTCTAGCTCTGCCTGGTTCCCAACCATTGACCGGCCCAACGAACGCATGACCCAGGATTTCTACATCACAGTAGAGCAGAACTTTAAAACGCTTTCCAACGGCCTCCTAGTTTCGAGCAAAAATCAGAAAAACGGGGTGAAAACCGACCATTGGCGCCTGACCCAACCGCACGCGCCTTATTTAGCCATGATGGCCATCGGAGAATACGCGGTCGTGAAAGACAAGTGGCGCAATTTGGACGTAACGTATTGGGTAGAACCAGAATACGCTGCAACCGCCAAAGCCACCTTCGGCCGTACCCCCGAGATGCTGGAATTCTTCTCTAAGAAACTGGGCGTTCCTTATCCGTGGGAGAAATATGCCCAAGTAGTGGTGCGAGATTATGTGTCTGGCGCCATGGAAAACACCACGGCGTCCATTTTTATGGAGGCGCTGCAACAAGACCGCCGGCAGCTGTTAGACAAAAACTGGGACCACATTATTGCGCATGAACTGTTTCACCAATGGTTTGGAAACTTAGTGACGACGGAATCTTGGGCCAACTTGCCGTTAAATGAATCTTTCGCTGATTACTCAGAATATTTATGGGCAGAGCATAAATATGGACTAGACGAAGCAGCCTTAACCCACCAAGAAGCCCTGCGGCAATACCTCGGCGAAGCCAAAACCAAGCAAGAGCCTTTAATAAGGTATCGGTATCAGGATAAAGAGGATATGTTTGACAGCCATTCCTACGCCAAAGGAGGGCGGGTGCTGCATATGCTCCGCACCTTTGTAGGCGATGAGGCATTTTTCTTGTCCTTAAACCGGTACCTGACCCAGCACAAATTCACGTCAGTAGAGATAGATAATCTGCGCTTAGCCTTTGAACACGTAACCGGTCGGGATTTGAAGCCTTTTTTTGACCAGTGGTTCTTGCAACCCGGGCACCCGGTGTTGGGAGTGACGCATCAGTTTGAACAGAATGTGCTAACTATTGAAGTTACGCAAAAGCAGGATACCACTTTGAGCCCAGTTTACCAGTTTAACCTGCCAGTTGTAGTTTTCCATAACGGGAAATGGCAAAAACATGATATTCAAATTTCTACTGCTTCTCAAATTTCTAAATTACCACTTAGTAGTGCCCCACAGGCAGTAGTTATTGACCCAGAACAGACCTTGTTAGCCCAAATTCTTCATCAGAAAAACCCCTCAGAATTGAAGACGCAATTTCTACAGAGCACTAGTTATGCGGCAAAGTCAGAAGCGTTGGAAAAATTAATGGAGCAGGAGGGAATTGAGCTAGAAGTTATAGGCTTAAAAGCGTTAGATGATTCCTTCTGGAAAATTCGAGTTTTAGGGTTGGAACTGCTGTCCGGTTCGGAGGCAATTGAAAGCGCGACCGTACAAAAGAAAATAGAAGCTTTAGTAGCGCAAGATCCAAATAGCACCGTGCGGTCTACTAGCATGTATGTTTTAAGTGCCCTAAAGGGTTTGCCCACCGAAATTATAGAAAACGGTTTAAAGGATAGTTCTTACCAAGTAGTAGCCGCTTCTATTTTCGCTTGGGTTAAAACCGGGAATGACGTGGCGGCGCTTGTCCCGTTTTTAGAATATAACAATCCAGAAGTGGTCTTGGCACTGGCCGCCAGCCTGACAAATGCAGGTGAAAACGAGATTTATGACTGGTATTTGACCCACGCACGACGGCTAAAAGGGGCAGACCAATATTATTTTGTTCAGAGCTTCGGAGCATTTCTGTTGAAGAAAGACATTGACGGTCAAGAAAGAGGCTGGCAACAGTTGGTGAAAGTCTTACAACGAGAGACCATGCCCCAAGTAAAACAAGCAGTCTTTCAAGTGATTACCTTCCTAGCTGAAACAGAGGAGAGGCAACGCACAGTACAGCAGTTGATGGAGCAGTACCCAGATTTACATCTTTAGAAGTAAAGCCAAAAAGGGCTTCTGAAAATATTTTTGGGTAAAAGTTTGACAGGGAGAAAAAAGCCGTTAATTTTGCATCTCTTTAGAACGTAGTCAGAAGTATGGCAACGAGATTATGGTTCTTTTGAATTAAGATTGGGGAGGTTCCAGAGTGGCCAAATGGGACGGACTGTAACTCCGTTAGCGTAAGCTTTCGAAGGTTCGAATCCTTCTCTCCCCACCATCATCACTCAGAAACTTAAAGCAAAAGTTACAGGTTGCTTTACTAAGGTTTCTGAGAGTACCAGTAAACAAGCGGGAGTAGCTCAGCTGGTAGAGCGACAGCCTTCCAAGCTGTAGGTCGCGGGTTCGAACCTCGTCTCCCGCTCGCCTATAAAATGATGCAGCGCAAGCTGCATCATTTTATTATGCCGACGTAGCTCAGGGGTAGAGTGCATCCTTGGTAAGGATGAGGTCGTGGGTTCAATTCCCATCGTTGGCTCAAAGAGTTTTCAAAACAGGTTTATACACTCTTTTCAACACAGAACTAAATTCATTCAAAATGGCTAAAGAAAATTTTGATCGCTCCAAACCGCACGTAAACATCGGTACTATCGGTCACGTTGACCACGGCAAAACAACCTTGACTGCTGCTATTACCGAGGTTTTAGCAAACAAAGGTCTAGCCACAAAAAGAGATTTCTCTTCTATTGACAACGCACCTGAGGAGAAAGAACGTGGTATTACTATTAATACTTCGCACGTAGAATATTCTACTGTGAATCGCCACTACGCGCACGTTGACTGCCCTGGTCACGCTGACTATGTGAAAAACATGGTTACTGGTGCTGCCCAAATGGACGGCGCTATCTTGGTAGTTGCTGCTACAGATGGTCCAATGCCGCAAACCCGTGAGCACATTCTTTTGGCTCGTCAGGTAGGTGTTCCTGCTCTGGTTGTGTTCATGAACAAAGTGGACATGGTAGACGATCCAGAATTGTTAGAACTAGTTGAAATGGAAATTAGAGAGCTTCTTTCTTTCTATGATTTCGACGGCGATAACATCCCTGTAATTCAAGGTTCTGCCTTAGGTGGTTTGAACGGAGATGAGAAATGGGTAAAAACAATTGATGAATTGATGGATGCGGTAGATAACCACATTCCAATTCCAACTCGTTTAACTGAGCTGCCTTTCTTGATGCCAGTTGAAGATGTATTCTCTATCACGGGTCGTGGTACAGTTGCTACTGGCCGTATTGAGCGTGGTATTGTCAACTCTGGTGAGCAAGTAGATATCTTGGGTATGGGTGCAGAAGGCTTGAAATCAGTAGTTACTGGTGTTGAGATGTTCCGCAAAATCCTAGACAGAGGAGAAGCTGGTGACAACGTAGGTCTATTGTTGCGTGGTATTGAGAAAACTGATATCCGTCGTGGTATGGTTATCTGCAAGCCAGGTTCGGTTAAACCTCACCAGAATTTCAAAGCTGAGGTTTACGTTCTTTCTAAAGAAGAAGGCGGGCGCCACACGCCATTTTTCAACAACTACCGTCCACAGTTCTACTTGAGAACAACAGACGTAACTGGTGTTATTACTTTACCAGAAGGTGTTGAAATGGTAATGCCTGGTGATAACATCACTATCACGGTTGCCTTAATCAACAAAGTAGCCATGGAAAAAGGACTTCGTTTCGCTATCCGTGAAGGTGGTAGAACAGTAGGTGCCGGTCAGGTAACTGAGATTCTTGACTAATTTCTAAAAATTTACGAATCCGCCTTGCTTAGTTGTGAGGCGGATTTGTTTTTTTTAAAAAGAGTTAATACATTTGCACTCCATTTAAGCGAATGGCGTGCATTTTTTTACGGGAGTAGCTCAATTGGTAGAGTAGTGGTCTCCAAAACCATTGGTTGTAGGTTCGAGTCCTACCTCCCGTGCAAACGAAGTAATTAGCATCAGAATGGAAAAGCTGAGTAAATTTTTCAACAATACAGTAGAGGAGATGCGGGACAAGGTTACTTGGCCAACTTTTCCTGAACTTCAGAAAAGTTCTATCTTAGTATTAATAGGTTCTTTGGTTTTTGCTGTAGTTGTAGGTGCTATGGATTTCGTGTACGACTCTTCCCTGGAATGGTTTTACAACCAATTCTAAAATAAACCGGCGGACATGACAGACTTAAAATGGTATGTAGTACGGGCTGTTTCAGGACAGGAGAAGAAAGCAAAAGCGTATTTAGAAAACGAAGTTGCCCGTCATAATCTAACGGAAATGGTGCCTCAGGTGCTAATTCCATCAGAAAAAGTATACGAGATGCGTAATGGAAAAAAGCGCGTAAGAGAACGCAGTTTTTTCCCAGGGTATGTCTTAGTTTTCGCTGATATTTCTAACGGCGAGGTAGAGCATTTGATCACCAGTACGCCAGGTGTGATTGGCTTTTTAGGAGCCGGTTCCGGCAACGCTTCTACCAAACCTGTTCCCTTACGCATGAGCGAAGTGAACCGGATTTTAGGAAAAGTAGATGAAGCCGCTGAGCAAGTAGAAACGCTAGAAACTCCATTTATTGTTGGAGAGACGGTTAAAGTAATGGATGGACCATTTAATGGTTTCTCCGGAACAGTAGAAGAAGTATTTGAAGAGCGCCGTAAGTTGAATGTAATGGTTAAGATTTTTGGCCGTAACACACCGGTTGAACTCAAGTATGTTGAAGTAGAAAAAGAACAGTAGTAATAATTAATAATGGCAAAAGAAATAAAAGGTTATCTGAAACTTCAGGTAAAGGGAGGCGCCGCTAATCCAGCACCGCCGATAGGACCTGCGCTTGGCTCAAAAGGCTTAAACATCATGGAGTTCTGTAAGCAGTTCAACGCTAGAACCCAAGATAAAGCTGGCCAAGTATGCCCAGTTTTAATTACAATGTACACAGATAAGTCATTTGACTTTGTAATTAAGACTCCTCCTGCACCCGTAATGCTGATGGAAGCTGCGAAAATCAAAACTGGTTCAAAAGAGCCGAACCGAAATAAAGTAGGTTCAGTTACTTGGGAACAAGTTCGGGAAATCGCGGAAGTTAAAATGCCTGACCTCAATGCTTTTAAAGTAGAGGCAGCAATGAAATTAGTAGCTGGTACCGCGCGTAGCATGGGTATCACAGTAAAAGGAACGGCTCCCTGGAGTGAGTAATTAAAAAGCAATGGCTAGAATTTCTAAAAACAGAAAAGCAGTCTTAGCGAAGTATGATTCCACTAAGGAGTACTCTTTGTTAGATGCAGCAGGTGTAGTAAAGGAAATAACCTTTACCAAGTTTGACGCATCTGTAGACATTGACGTACGCTTGGGAGTTGACCCACGCAAGGCTGATCAAATGGTGCGGGGTGTTGTAACACTTCCACACGGTACAGGAAAAGACGTTCGCGTTTTAGTGCTTTGCACGCCTGATAAAGAAGACGAAGCAAAAGCAGCAGGTGCTGATTTTGTAGGACTAGACGAATATATCCAGAAAATTGAAAAAGGTTGGACGGATATTGACGTAATTATTACCATGCCTGCTGTAATGGCTAAGGTAGGTAGACTAGGTCGTATTTTGGGGCCACGCAACTTAATGCCAAACCCTAAAGCAGGAACGGTTACTACAGATGTTGCTAAGGCGGTGAAAGAAGTGAAAGCTGGTAAAATTGACTTTAAGGTTGATAAAACTGGTATCATTCACACAACCGTAGGTAAAGTTTCTTTCGGTCAAGACAAGCTTGCTGAGAATGCTGCTGAGATAATTTCAACCTTAAACCGTCTGAAGCCTTCATCCGCAAAAGGAACCTATATCAAGAGTGTTACATTGTCTAGTACAATGAGTCCTGCGGTGACAATTGACAAAAACTCATTATAAAGACACGAATAGATGACACGGGAAGAGAAAGAAATCATTGTACGTGACCTGAGTGAGAAATTAGCTCAAAACCCTTTCGTTTACATCACGGACTCTTCAGATTTGACGGTAGCTACTATCAATAAATTTAGAAGACTTTGTTTTGATAGAGGCATAGAGTTTAGAGTGTATAAAAACACTCTGATTCGGAAAGCGTTTGATAGCCTAGACACGGATACTTCAGCGTTAGATGTGGCTCTTAAAGGTTCATCAGGGCTTTTATTTGAAGCTACTACTGGCAATCTGCCAGCTAAGTTATTATTAGACTTCCGCAAGACAGGTGCTAAAAAGCCCGTTTTGAAAGGTGCTTATATTGACAGCAGCATCTACATTGGAGATGATCAGCTAGATGCTTTAAGTAAGATTAAATCTAAAGAAGAGTTGGTGGGTGAAATCATCGGACTACTTCAATCTCCTGCTAAAAATGTTATTTCTGCCCTTCAGAGCGGCGGAAACATCTTGGCAGGTTTGGTTAAAACATTATCAGAGAGAGAACAATAATTCAATTTTAAAACAACTTTTAATTACTAATAAAAATGGCAGATTTGAAAGCATTCGCTGAGCAGTTGGTTAACTTAACTGTTAAAGAAGTTAATGAACTCGCTACTATCCTAAAGGATGAGTATGGTATTGAGCCAGCAGCTGCTGCTCCAGTAATGATGGCTGGTGGTGCTGGTGGAGACGCCGGAGCCGCTGCAGAAGAGAAAACATCTTTTGATGTAATTCTTAAATCAGCTGGCGCATCTAAACTAGCGGTTGTGAAGCTAGTGAAAGAACTGACTGGTCTTGGCTTGAAAGAAGCTAAAGAACTAGTAGATAGTGCTCCTAAGGCTTTGAAAGAAGGAGTTGCGAAAGACGAAGCAGAGTCTTTGAAAAAGCAACTAGAAGAGGCAGGTGCTGAAGTGGAGGTTAAGTAATCTCACACACCTCCCATACCATTAAGGGTTAGACCTGGCATTTTCGTCAGGTCTTTTCCTGTTTGTACCTAGAAATGATTTTCTAGTCAATTGGTGCCTTAAAAAGACCATTTAAGGTTACCGCGAAGTTTTAACGTAAAAATCTGACAACTTTGGCTACACGTAAAACGACAGAGCGGATTAATTTCGCCTCCATTAAGTCAGTCATAGATTACCCCGATTTTCTGGACGTGCAATTGCAGTCTTTCCAAGACTTTTTTCAATTGGAAACGGCTGCTGAAAACCGCACAGAAGAAGGTCTTTTCAAAGTATTTGCTGAGAATTTTCCTATCTCTGACTCCAGAGAGAATTTTGTTCTTGAATTTGTAGATTACCACGTTGACCCGCCTAAATATTCAGTTGATGAATGTATTGACCGGGGTTTAACGTATTCTGTTCCGCTTAAGGCCAAGCTTCGTCTAATCTGTAATGACTCAGATAACGAAGACTTTGAAACCATTGAGCAGGAAGTTTTCTTAGGAAATATTCCTTACATGACGGAAAAAGGATCTTTCGTCATCAATGGTGCAGAAAGGGTAATTGTATCTCAATTACACCGCTCTCCAGGTGTGTTCTTTGCTCAAAGCAAGCACACCAATGGTACTAAATTATATTCTGCCAGAATTATTCCTTTTAAAGGTTCTTGGATTGAGTTTGCGACTGACGTTAACAACGTTATGTATGCCTACATTGACCGGAAAAAGAAATTTCCAGTAACCACTCTTCTGCGTGCTATTGGGTATGGAACCGATAAAGACATTTTAGATCTTTTTGGTTTATCAGAAGAAGTTAAAGCGGATAAGAAAAACCTTAAAAATATAGTCGGCAGAAAGCTTGCAGCCCGGGTTCTAAGAACTTGGACGGAAGACTTTGTGGACGAAGATACTGGCGAGGTAGTTTCTATAGACCGTAATGAAGTTGTATTAGAGCGTGACTCTGAAGTAACAGGAGACGATGTAGATCTTATCTTAGATTCAGGAGTGCAATCTATTATTCTTCATCGTGAAAATGTAAACATTGCAGATTTCAGTATTATTTACAACACGCTTCAGAAAGACAATTCCAACTCTGAGCAAGAAGCTGTAGAGCAAATCTACCGCCAGCTTCGGAATACCGAGGCTCCTGATGTAGAAACTGCCCGGGACATTATTCAAAAGCTTTTCTTTTCTGACAAGCGGTATGATCTAGGGGATGTAGGGCGCTATAGAATCAACAAGAAATTAGGCCTTACGCAT
>JBBSSO010000054.1:0-8543 GCA_038241905.1 Cytophagales bacterium
AGCCCAACCGATATCTGAGATGCTGCGCCAGAAGCAGCACGCATGCTTTTCCGTGGCACCAGGTGTCTCGGGCATGGAAATAGTATTTGTTAACCTGTATTTTATTGAAGCGCCAGACCAGTCTTGGGTGTTGGTAGATGCCGGTCTGTACGCGTCGGCTGACCGAATTAAGCGCGCCGCCGAAGAAAAATTTGGCAAGCATAATCCGCCTAAAGCTATTTTACTTACCCACGGACATTTTGACCACATCGGGGCGCTGCAAACCCTAGCCGACTATTGGCAGGTACCAGTTTTTACCCATCCGCTGGAAATTCCGTACTTAACCGGCCTGTCTAGCTACCCGCCGCCCGACTCTAGCGTGGGTGGTGGTGGCATGGCGTACATGGCGTTTATGTTTCCAAAACGACCCATCACCTTTAAAGGCCAATTAGAATTGCTTCCTTCTGATGGCTCCGTGCCCTTTCTGCCCGATTGGAAATGGTTTGAAACGCCGGGCCATTCGCCGGGGCACGTGTCATTCTATCGGCCGCAGGACGGGGTTTTACTGGTGGGCGATGCTTTTGTTACGCGCAAATCAGAATCTGCCATGGCCGTGCTTACCCAGAAAAAGGAAGTGTGCGGTCCGCCCGCTTACTATACCCCAGACTGGAATGCAGCCCGCCAATCTGTGCAACTGCTGGCCTCGCTAAACCCTGAAGTAGCCGCCAGCGGGCACGGCTTGCCCATGCGCGGCGACACATTAAAGAGCGGTTTAGCGGAGCTTGCCCGTTTGTTTGACCAATTGGCCATTCCGTACACAGGCCGTTACGTACCCACACCGGCCCTCATGGACAGAACGGGCGTAGTAGAATTGCCGCCTCCGGTTACGACCACCGTACCTAAAATGTTAGCCGCAGTGGGGTTAGCAGCCGCGGCCGGCATAGCGGCCTACTCACTTTTCACAGGCTCAAACCGGAAAGCTCGCGTTAAAAAAGCCCACCACGATACCATCACCAACAATTATCCATAAGCAAATTCAAGAGTTATTTATAACAAACAAGGCCCGGTCTCAAAAGACCGGGCCTTGTTTGTTATAAAATGATAAGTCTAAACCCTCCTGCAAGCTGATGCACCCGTCAAATCTCCACGTGAGATTTCAGAGTTTAAGACAAATCAGGTTTGGGCACTACTCCTGCTGTTCTACTATTTACTCGTTAATAGCTTTTCTTTTTAGGGTGGCAAATTCGTCTTGGGTAATGGTGCCATCATCTAACATCTGCCGGAGGCGCTCAATGGTGGCAATGTCTTCCTGCACAGGGCTGGTGCTTTCAGTGTTCTGCCGATTACCATAAAATTTCTCCTCGTTGAAATGTTCGTCGCGGTAGAAATCAGCTGTTGGCGGAGATTGAGGCTCGGCGGGAGTCGTATAAGGTTCCTGCTGGTTGGTTAGCGAATGCATGATGCGGTATTCTAATTCGTCGTTAATAGCGCCGCCTTTGTAAAATGGAAGTCGTGCCAGAGACGTTTGGTTGATTTCTGATAGAAAAACCTGGTCGCTGTCATCGTCTAAATGCGCTGCGCCAATGGGAATAACTGTGTGCGGCGTGTCTGCGTCAGGCAGCAAAAGCTTTCTGTCTACGTTTACATCTAGGTACCGCACTTTCATCAAAGCGGTATCCACAATCAAGTCATCTACCACGCCAATGCGCTGGCCGTCTGCCCCTATCACCTCCCAGCCTCTTATGTCTAGGTTGTTGTTCGCTACTTTATAATCAATCAGGCTGTGCAAAGGCGCTAACCTGGGCAGTTCACTTTTTGGTTTATTCATAATTTTAGGCTTGAGGATAAAGGTTAGTGCCTGAGCCAAATGAAGGGGCAGTAGGCAAAGCAAAACTGGTAGCAGGAGAAGTGGTGGTGGCGGGCTCAGCGGGAAGCGGCGCAAAGAAATATTGGTACACCATCCAGCCCACTAAAATTAGAATGATTAAGACAATGATCCAGGCCCAGCGAGACCGTTTTACAGGTACAATTTTTATTTCTGCCATGTCAATACGTTTGAGAGAGACACAGGCGTTCTGGTCTCTCTCTTGGTACGAAGCTTTTAGGCAGATGTTTATAAAGAAAGTTTGCCCTCCGGGCGAAGGCAGTGAACTAAAACTAAATAAGCTTGCCGCGAACTGAAACGAAACCGCGACTTAGCTACCTTAAGAGCATGTTTAAGTTTGTCTTTTGCTAGCAAAATCAAAACTTAAACAAGCTCTAACCCTGAATTTGGGGAGATTCAATAAAATCGCCCGTGGGCGAGAATAACATGCTCATCGGCGCCGCCGGATTACGCAGAATATCTTCTTGGCTAATGTTCCAGTTGGCCCAAGAAAGAGCCAGCATCTTGGCAAATGAACTGTTCTGCCACGGATTAAAGATGGCATGGGTAACATCATCAATCAGGCTGTCCATCACCAGAAATTCATCTTGTGGTTTGGGCGCGCGCAGCAGGTAATCTGGAATAACGTTGAGCAAATAGCCTGCGTAAAATACGCGCGCGCTAAACTCCGCTGCCTGGATGGGTTGAAGCTGGCGCGGCGCTACTACTTGCCACATTTTCTGCATAGCCTGCTTAATAATGCCGTTATCTAAAAGGCAGCACACAATGAGGACGTTATCTAGGCGCAGGCTGAACATCATGGTAGAAAGTTCATCTCTAAACTCAAACCGCGCGGGTTCTGCTGAAGCATCTACATCTATTACAAACACCGAGCAGGGCACAAAATCTGGGAAAACCATGGGCACCCGCAACGACTGCAGCACCCTAAAAAAAGCCTGAAACTTGAGGAGCATTTTGGGTTGCTCGCTCACGGCATATTCTGGTTTAATGAGTGGGTCTTGCTCTCGGATTAACTCTGTAATGAGTGTGCCGTAAAACATTTTGCCCAGCCACTGAAACATGGTTTTTTCATCTAGCGCGCGCAGCCCAGCCACTCCTTTTTTTAGGGCTTGTTGCACGGTAGTTTCCAGCGGTTCTACGTGGTTGGTTTGGCAAGTAGTGCAGCAGGGAATTTTAAGTTCTTGGTAAGAAACTACGCTTTGGTCAAGCAGACGCAGTTGCTGCTCTGCGAAGCCGTATTCTTGCATCAGCCAGGCCGGAAACACGTGGGTTTGCTGGTGCGGGGCAATGCGGGTACCGCAAAGAAAACAGATCTGGTTGCCAAAGCGCATGTCCTCAAACGGATCAAAAATGGTCAAGGACTGGGGCATGGCACAAATATTTTTAATACGATGGACAACAAAACCAAGCCGCAAAGATACAACCCAAAGCACCACGCCCCATACGCCGCTGCCGTTTCTTGCGTTATACTCTCTAAAAATGCGGCACTTTAGTTGCCTGTCTCTCGTAGTACTTAATCTATGACTTCTATGAAAACCACCTCCACCTTTTTAATTGCTTTCTTAATGAGTTCCGTATTAAGTTTCGCGCAACAGGCGCACATGCCGCCGCTTGTTTCTGTAAGCGGCCTAGGCGAAGTAAAAGTAGTACCCGACCAGATGACCTTTACCGTAGGCGTAGACGTGCGCGAGAAAACTCTGGAGGAAGCCCGCAAAAACGCAGACAACCGCACCGCCGCCCTCATCAACGCGCTCAAGAAAAGTGGCGTCGCGGCCAAGGATATTCAGACCACGCATTTATCGGTGTACCCGATGTATAACAACGAGTACGGCCAAACCACGCCGCACTCCTACAACGCCAACCGCATCATATCAGTGGTACTGCATAAAATTGACCATTATGACGAGGTAATGACCAACCTTTACAAAGCCGGCGCCAACCGCTTGGATGGCCTCAGTTTCCAGAGCACGCAATTAGCCAAGTACCAAGAAGAGGCCCGCAAAAAAGCCATTCAGAACGCTAAAGCCAAAGCACAGAGTCTGGCCACCGAGGCCGGCGCCAAACTGGGCCGCGTGTACAACATTACCGAAGGGGGCACGCCAACGCCTTTACCCAGAATGAATAGGATGGCCAGCATGGAGATGTCTGCGGATGCAGGCGGACCTACCGTGGCTGCCGGGCAAATTGTGGTGTCCTCCCATATTGACGTAAGTTACCTACTGGAATAATTTACCATCGGCGGCAAGCCGATGGTTTTACCTGCTGTTTTTGGCCTCTTTTTTAAAAAGGAGGCCGAAAACAGCATTCCTTTTTATAACCAGCCTTATACCACATTGCTACTTTTTAGGTACATTTGAACTTATGATGGAACCTGCATTTGCCTTAGAAGGCAAACCCGTTCATGTGGTAAATAGCGCAGATTTATTGCAAACCACAGTGCGCCACCTGGCCCAAAAACCTGAGCTAGCCTTAGACTTAGAATTTGACCAACACCACTACACGTACGGGTTTAACCTGTGCCTAATCCAGATTTCAGACGGCCATAACTGTTTTCTGATAGACCCGCTCCCTATCTCAAACCTACAGCCGCTGTGGGATGTGCTGGAAAACCCCGCTATTCTCAAAATCTTTCACCACGCCAACAATGACCTCATGCTGCTGAGCATGCTGGGCTGCCAGGTGCGCAACATGGTTGACACGTCTATTGCGGCAAAAATCCTGAACCACGCTAAAGCCGCCTTGGGCGCGCTGTTGCAAGAAGAGCTAAACCTGAAGCTGGACAAATCTCAGCAGATGAGCAATTGGAACCATCGGCCCCTGACCAAGCGCCAGCTGGAGTACGCCGCCCAAGACGTACTTTACCTGCATGAGTTAAAGAATGTGATGGTTGGTAAAATACAGGATTTGGGCCGCCTAGATTGGTTGAAAGAAGAAGACCAACTGCTAGAAAATATTACCTACGCCGAGCTAGAAGACCCGCACCTCAAGATAAAATTTGCGCAGCGGCTCACGTTGTTTCAGCAGTTTATTGTAAAGCCCATCTATGATTTCAGGGATGAGTTGGCCAAGAAATGGAACTTCCCCGCGGGGCAGGTCATTAACACCAGCGCGCTTTTACAACTGCTCAACCAACCCGAAGTAGAAGTAAAAGACTGGCTTTACCATACCAAAGGCATCCACGGCCGTTTGCAGCAAGAACGCTTTGAGCAGCAGCTGCAACGCATTGTTAACGGGGCCGTGGAGGAAGCCAAAAAGCGGAAAATTCCGGATAGGTTACCGCCCAACCCCTACCCGCCGCGCTTAAAAACCCCAGAAACCGAGGCCCGCAAAGAGCAACTTACCTTGGTACACAAAGCCCTGGCAGAACGGTACGGACAATACACCACGCCCATGCTGCTAGACCAAAGCACTATTACCCACTACAGCCAAACCGGAGAAGTGCTGATTGCTAAAAAATACGCCCGCGAGATTGTGCAGGCCATGGCTCAAGAATTAGAGATAAAACTGTAGTTATTCAGCAAGTTTTCTCTTTTTAACCGAGCAAGATTCCTTCGCGGAGCGCGTAAACAAAAGCTGTTTTAGGCCTGTTTTTCTAAAAACAGGCCTAAAACAGCAAAATAAGTTGAGTGGTAAAAGTTGGCTTTAACTTTTCCGCTTTTGCCGGGTTTACTAACTAGAAACAAAATCTCGGGTGTGAAACGCCCTGAAAATAGCACTCTTTTTTATGCCTAAGAAAAGTTTAGAATTTGGACTTTACCCCTGGCTGCCGGGGCACGGCTACGCAGATATTCACCCCGCCAACCGCCGCGAGTTTGAGGCGATAGAACCGCACAACAAAGTCTTCGAAAAAATATACGAGCAAAACGGCTGGCTTTTGCTTCGCTACGCCGATGAAGAATTTAAAGTGCGGCCAGATATGTTCTCGCTCATCCCTAAGTTGCCGTTTACGTTTGGCGAATGGGTAAGACCGGCAGCGCAACCATCCGGCCCGGTGGCCGAAATTGCGGAAATTCTCTGGAGCGTGCCCGCCGATGCGCCGTTTTTTGCGCTTCGGCAGGGCAAGCGAAAACTAGACGGTTTTTACCGGCAAGAGCAACTCCGGCCTGCCTAAAAAATCTTGCCTACCGCTAGTACCTTGTAAGACTGCCCAAACCGCAACTTATCCTTTTTGCACAGATACCGTATACTAACCCCAACTGGAACCCAAAAATTTAAACTATGAAAAAGTTAAGCCATGTAGCTGCTGCTGCACTTGTCGCCGTTTCTTTCGGATTTGCTTCTTGCGATACCAAAACAGGAAATGAAATAGAAGCAGGCACTGAAAACGCCATGGAAGGCGTAGAAAATGCCGCTGAAGAAATAAACGTTGACTCTATTGAAGTAAGAGACGAGCCTGTGCGGGATGGCGTTGTGGATAAAATGGATACCGAGAACTAGGAGTTTGTTTAAACTCTAAGCGTTCACATCCTTCATTTAAAAGGCATCAGCCGACGAAAGTAATTTCGCCGGCTGATGCCTTTTTATTTTGGTTTAGGTTTTCTGTTTTCGGCCTGTTTTTCTAAAAACAGACCTAAAACAGAATTATTTACGCCTCCGGATAGGCATAATCTTGCAAGTACAGGTACCGCTCACATAATTTACCATCCTTAGCGATGGTAGCTCGGTGGAGAATTTGCTCTGGGTCGCCGTTCAAGAGATGGGGCAATACGTTGTCTATGAGCTGTCGGCCAAAATCGCGAGACGCGTTGCGGGGCAGCTCGCAGGGCAGGTTGTCAACGGCCATCACGGTTACATTATTGGGACTACTATACGGTGGCTCTAAGTCTGCCGTCTGCGGATTGTAGTCGTAAGCGGGGTCTGCAATGGTAGACACGCGCATGGTGCTAGGGATGGAACCGCCAATATCACACGTAATATCTGCGATGGTGTTTATTTTGAAATCTGGCTCGCGCATGAATTCAGGGGTAAACAGCACCGGCGCGTGCGGGCTCCAGTAAGCACAGGCCAGAAGCAAATCTGTAACTTTGGCAAACTTGACAAACGTAGATTGGTACAGCTGCGGGTTCTGGTAAAAATCTTTTGAATCCCAGACGGCTACGTCGGGGCGGGCGTGGTAATCTGATGAACGCAGTTGCACAAAAACCGGCTCGGCAAATTCTTTGTACAGGTAATCAAACACGCTCACTTGCTTTAAGCCCATGCGGGCAAGCACCTCAATGGCGCCTTGGGCCACGCGCCCGCCGCCGGTTACGGCTATTTTAATATTGGGCAGAAACTTTACCTTAAAAAACTCTTCCTGCATGTCTTCCATGTCTTGACACGCATAAGCGGGTTTCAGGTGAAAGAGGTTCCACTTGCGGCCGTACGTTAGCAAACCATTGTAAGCGCCTACAATTCCGGCCCATCGGCCGAAGGCCACCAAACGTTCACCGTGCTCGTTGGTGATGGTTTCATAGTCAATGAGGGTAATGTTTTTCTGCAAGATAGCCTGCAACAATTTTTGATTCTGACTCTGCTTTTTAATGGTGTGCGAGAAGAAAAAATACGTTTTATTGGGAATAAGTTGGTCAATGGGCACTTCCTTCACACCCATCAGCACGTCACAATTACTCAAATCCTCGCGCAGCGGAATGCCAAGGTCAGTAAATTCCTGGTCAGTGAAACTGCGCACGTGGCTGGGTTGGGCCGCCAGTTGCACGGTGGGGAACGTCTGCAGCACTTCTAAGCACTTTTTAGGAGTTAAGGGCACCCGTTTGTCTACCGGAACTTTTCCCTCGCTCAGGACACCAATTTTTAGTTTCTTCATGGTCTGGTTGGGCGTAAATGGCTGTTTTAGGGCTATTTTCTGAAAAACAGGCCGAAAACAGAAATTGCTGTGGTTGGCCCTCGCGCAATTTAAGCCGAAGCCGTGTAAATAGTGAATTTTAACGGCTACTTTTGTGTAATCATTTTTAGCCTAACACGTGTTAGGCTTGCAGTGCCCGTGCCAATTCTGTTCTTAACGCTCTAAAAACATGATCTTTAAAACCAAACCTGCCGATATTTTTAAGGAGCGTCACAACGGTCCCGTTAAAGTTCAGATTCAGGAAATGCTCCAGACCATTGGGGCGGAATCGTTGGACCAGCTAATTGACGAAACCGTGCCCGCCGCCATTCGACTAAAGCAACCTTTAAACTTGCCCGCTCCACTGACCGAGCGTGATTTTCTCCGGAAATTTGGCCAGGTTGCCAAGCAGAATAAATTGTACAAATCTTACATCGGGCTGGGCTACCATGACACTATTTTGCCACCCGTTATTCAACGCAACATTCTGGAAAACCCTGGCTGGTACACCGCCTACACTCCGTACCAAGCCGAAATTGCCCAAGGTCGACTGGAAGCATTAATCAACTACCAAACCCTGGTCATTGATTTAACGGGTATGGCCATTGCCAACGCATCTTTGCTAGATGAGGCCACGGCTGCCGCCGAAGCAATGAACATGTTGTACGCCCTGCGCAGCCCTAGCCGCAAAAAGGCTTCTCGCTTTTTTGTATCAAATCAGGTATTGCCGCAAACGCTTGATGTGCTCATAACCCGCGCCACGCCGTTGGGCATTGAACTGGTAGTAGGCGATCACCGCGAGGCCAACTTGCAAGACGATACCTTGTTTGGTGCGCTGGTGCAATACCCCGCCGC
>JBBSSO010000055.1:0-8529 GCA_038241905.1 Cytophagales bacterium
TCACCATAGCGCTGCTATGTTGCTCAAAAAACGCTTCGTCAGAACCTTTCGCTTCCTGTTTTCGCCGGCAAAATCAAAACTTAAACAAGCTCTAAAGTTTAAGTCTGTTTTAGGGCTGTTTTTCAAAAAACAGCCCTAAAATAGACTTAAAAGCCAAAAGCCTGTTTCTCCGTTAAGGGAAACAGGCTTTTGGCTTTATTGAAAGGAAGGCTTTTAGGCAGAAACGGCCTCGGCCAACACAATTATTTTATTGTCTAGTACTTCTACCACGCCCCCGTCAATTTGAAAGAAAAGTTCGGCTCCGGTGCTAGGCAATACTCTTAGGGTTCCCATAGCCAGCGCGCTAATGAGCGGTGCGTGGTTGCTGAGTACCTCAAAACCGCCGTTAATACCCGGAAATTGGGCCGACGTAACGCTGCCTTCAAACACTTTCTTATCTGGGGTAATAATTTCTAAATACATCTGGTAAAGTGCTAATTGGCTTCTGAGTGCGTCTGTTCCTAAAGAAATGACGCACCCAGAAGTACCTTATAACTATTTGGCTTCCGCCATCATTTTCTGACCTTTGGCCATGGCTTCTTCAATGGTACCTACCAAGTTGAAAGCTGCTTCGGGCAGGTTGTCATGCTTGCCGTCCATGATTTCGTTAAAGCCCCGGATGGTATCTTTAATGTCAACCAAAACGCCTTTTAAGCCGGTAAACTGCTCGGCTACGTGGAAAGGCTGAGACAAGAAACGCTGCACGCGGCGCGCTCTGGTTACTACCAATTTATCTTCTTCAGACAACTCATCCATCCCCAGAATGGCAATAATATCTTGCAATTCTTTGTAGCGCTGGAGAATTTCTTTTACGCGCTGGGCGGTGTTGTAATGCTCTTCGCCTACAATGTCTGCGGTTAGAATGCGAGACGTAGAATCTAGTGGATCAACGGCCGGGTAAATACCAAGCTCAGAGATTTTACGAGAAAGTACGGTGGTAGCATCTAAGTGAGCAAATGTAGTAGCTGGGGCAGGGTCAGTCAAGTCATCAGCAGGTACGTAAACCGCCTGTACCGAGGTAATAGAACCGCGTTTGGTGGAGGTAATACGCTCTTGCATGGCGCCCATTTCAGACGCCAACGTTGGCTGGTAACCTACTGCAGATGGCATCCGGCCTAGCAAAGCCGATACCTCAGAACCTGCTTGGGTAAAGCGGAAAATGTTGTCAATAAAGAAAAGAATGTCGCGGCCAGCGCCGGTGCCATCGCCGTCACGGAAAGATTCCGCAATGGTTAGGCCAGACAAGGCTACGCGGGCACGGGCTCCCGGAGGCTCGTTCATCTGTCCGAATACGAAGGTGGCTTTGGATTCTTGCAGCGCTGCCTGGTCTACTTTAGAAAGATCCCATCCGCCGTGCTCCATAGATTCCATGAACTCATCGCCGTACTTTACAATGCCAGACTCAATCATCTCGCGCAGCAAGTCATTTCCCTCGCGGGTACGCTCACCAACCCCAGCAAAAACGGATAAACCGCCGTGGCCTTTGGCAATGTTGTTAATCAATTCCTGAATCAATACGGTTTTACCAACCCCAGCACCGCCGAACAAGCCAATTTTACCCCCTTTGGAGTAAGGCTCAATCAGGTCAATTACTTTAATACCGGTGTACAATACTTCAGAAGAAGTAGAAAGGTCTTCAAAGCGGGGTGGGTTGCGGTGAATAGGCAGATCGCCGTTGCTTTGGGGCTGCGGAATGCCGTCAATGGCTTCGCCGATAACGTTAAAAAGACGTCCTAACACACCATCGCCGGTAGGCATGGAGATAGGAGACGCCAAGTCGGTTACTTCCATGCCACGGGTCAATCCTTCGGTCGCGTCCATCGCGATGGTACGTACCCGATCTTCGCCTAAATGCTGCTGCGTCTCCAATACCACGCGGGCACCGTTTGACTTCAACACCACCAGGGCGTCCATGATTTTGGGCAACTTAGAATTCTCACCCGAGAAGCTTACGTCCACAACCGGACCGATCACCTGGGTAATTCTGCCAATATTCGCCATTTGGTTGGTTTATAATAATTTAGATAGAAACTCACTTCTTTGAGGGCGCAAAACTAAGGCATTATCCCCTGAAATCCATGCAAAGCCCTAAAAAATTTTGGGTTAACCCCGGGCGGCATATTGTTTTTGTGCTTCGGCATGATAATAAGCCCGCTTGCGTTGTGTTTTGGGATTGTTTTCCCAAAAACAGCCCCAAAACACAACGCAAGCAAAAGATTTTGGAGGCTTGTTTAAAAGAATGAACCTGCTTAAAATTTAGATTTGCCAGTTAAAAGGATTAGAGTGAGGTTCTGCGGAAGTCTTTTTTGAGTCACATAGCATCGCTACGAAGGCGATAAAAGGAGGAACCAATGTTCATTCTGTGGCCATTTGCAGCAAAAAGCTAAATTTTAAACAAGCTCTTAAAGAAAAGGGCTATTTTTGCGCCGTCTTACCAAACCAACATCCGTCTTGGAAACCCAGACCCTGCCTACCTTAGAAACTGCCCAGCAACTGGGCCTGCTGCCCGAAGAGTTTGATCGCATTAAAGAAATACTGGGGCGCACCCCCAATTTTACAGAGCTCAGCATCTTTTCAGTGATGTGGTCTGAGCACTGCTCTTACAAAAACTCTATTGTTTGGCTTAAAACATTGCCCAAAGATTCGCCGCGCATGTTGGCCAAAGCGGGCGAGGAAAACGCCGGCTTGGTAGATATTGGCGGTGGTCTGGCCTGCTCCTTTAAGATAGAGAGCCACAACCACCCCTCGGCCATTGAACCCTACCAAGGCGCAGCCACCGGCGTGGGCGGCATTAACCGCGATATTTTTACGATGGGCGCCCGCCCCATTGCGCAGCTGAACTCTTTGCGTTTTGGCAACATTAACTCAGACAAAACCAAAGGCTTATTAAGAGGAGTAGTGAAAGGCATCGGCGATTACGGCAACGCCTTTGGCATTGCCACCGTGGGCGGTGAACTCTTCTTTGACGAGTGCTACAACATTAATCCGTTGGTAAACGCCTTTTCGGCGGGTATTGTGGAAGTAGGTAAAACGGCCAGCGCTACGTCGCACGGCGTGGGCAATCCGGTCTTTATCATCGGCTCTGCCACGGGCAAAGATGGCATTCACGGCGCGGCCTTCGCCTCTAAAGACATTACCGAAGATTCTGTCAACGATTTACCATCGGTGCAAGTAGGTGATCCGTTTCAGGAGAAACTTTTACTGGAGGCAACGCTAGAGATTCTGGAAACCGGCAAAGTTGTGGGCCTGCAAGACATGGGCGCCGCCGGTATTACCTGCTCCACCTCAGAAATGAGCGCCAAAGGCGAAAGCGGCATGGACATTTGGCTAGACAAAGTGCCTACCCGCCAAGCCAACATGAAACCATTTGAGATTCTGCTTTCTGAAAGCCAAGAACGCATGTTGGTGGTGATGGAAAAAGGTTCTGAAGACCAAATTCTGCAAATCTGCGACAAGTGGGACATGACTTGCGAAGAAATTGGCGTAGTAACCGACTCCAAACGCCTGCGCTATTATTTAGATGGAGAATTGGTGGCCGATGTGCCCGCCGACGACCTGGTATTGGGCGGCGGTGCTCCCGTTTACCACCGCGAATACCGCGAGCCCGCTTCTTTTGCCGAGGCCCAAAAATTCACCATTGACTCTGTAAAAGAGCCCACCGATTATAAAGCTGTTGCTGAGTTTCTGGCATCGCACCCCAACATTGCTTCAAAACGCTGGGTTTACCGGCAGTATGACTCCATGATTGGCACTGCTAACGTAACCACCAACCGCCCCGCCGATGCGGCCATTGTGAAAGTAAAAGGCTCTGACAAAGCATTGGTTTTAACCGTAGATTGCAACAGCCGCTACGTTAACGCCGACCCTGAAAAAGGCACGGCCATTGCCGTAGCTGAGGCCGCCCGTAACATTGTTTGCTCCGGTGGCGAGCCCGTGGCCATCACCAACTGCCTAAACTTCGGGAACCCGTACGTGCCCGAGGTATATTGGCAATTTGTAGGCGCCATTAAAGGCATGTCTAAAGCTTGCGAAGCCTTTGGAACCCCCGTTACCGGCGGCAACGTAAGTTTTTACAACCAATCTTCGGATGAAGGCCCCGTTTTTCCTACGCCAACTATTGGTATGTTGGGGTTGATGGAAGACAAAGCGACCGCCATGACCTTGGCTTTTCAGAACGAGGGAGACGCCATTTATCTGTTAGGAAAAGCCCAGAATGATATTTCTTGTAGCGAATATTTGTACGCTTTCCACCAAGTGAAATTATCGCCGGCGCCGTATTTTGAGTTGGAAGAAGAATTGCTGTTGCAGAAAACGGTAACTTCTCTCATTGCAGAGCGCTTGATTGAATCTGCCCACGACTGCGCCGATGGTGGTCTTTATCAGACCTTGTTGGAGTCAGCAATGCCCAATAACTTAGGCTTTGAGGTGGTGACGGATAAAAATTTCCGCAAAGACGCCTATTTGTTTGGCGAGGCCCAGAGCCGCGTGGTAGTTAGCGTTTCTCCAGAACAGCAGCAGGCTTTTGAGAAGGCAGTTTCAGGCAACGGCCTGACCTTCACCAAACTTGGTTCCGTTGTAGGCCAGGATTGCACCGTTGATGGAGAGGTTTTTCATGCGTTGGCTGAGATAAAAAACAGCTATGACACCGCCTTGGAGCGGATTATGGAATAATATTTAAGTTATTTTTCCGCGGAAGATTTGCGGTGAATAAAATCTTTTCTACCTTTGCATCACCAAACGACAGCTACACGTTGTCTGCGGAAAATTGTCCGATGGTGTAACTGGCAACACGTCTGGTTTTGGTCCAGAAGAGTCCAGGTTCGAAACCTGGTCGGACAACCTAGAAAGCCTCTTAGAGAAATCTGAGAGGCTTTTTTTTATGGGTTTCCATCGCCCCGCTAGTTTTCCTTCCGCTGTTCGGGATTTCTAATCTCGAACTACACGGTTGGGGATTTCTAATCCCCGTTCCGGAACATTCTGAAAGAGCTAATTTATGCGATAGACATTAAGTGAATTCCCGTTTTAAGGCTGTTTTTCAAAAAGAAGGCCTAAAACGCAGTTGCGTTCTCTTTGCTGGAGGCGGGCAGGTTTGGGTCAATCCTAATTAACCGCTGTTCGGGATTTCTAATCCTGAACTACACTGGTGGGGATTTCTAATCCCCGTCTCGGAATATTCTGAAAGAGCCATTTTCTGCGTTTGGCATTAAGTGAGTTCCCGTTTTAGGCCTGTTTTTCAAAAAGAAGGCCTAAAACGCTAGATTAGGAGCCATTATCACAATCGAAAGTAAGCGATCATACTATTAGCTCTGCCCAGAGGTAATTTATCCAGACCACTTAAACCCATTGTTACCCCTCCAAAAGGGAGTTTAACCGACTGTCGCATCAATATTCAAGATTGGTATAAACTAATCCCGTGCTACTATTTGAGATCAGTAATATATCTCAGAATTCCTTTAGAACATATATTATCCAATATCACCAAAACAATATTAAATTTTTACTATTTTGCACAAAGAGCAAGTTGCCATTTTGGATTTGTAGCAAAGTGCCAAAATTTTAGCCTGCTCTACTTTCTTCGCCCCCATCTTTCAATTTCAGAGTTTACATGAACCACGCTTCCCATAACAAACTTGTCTCTTTTATCTGGTCTATTGCCGACGACTGCCTGCGCGATGTGTATGTGCGGGGCAAGTACCGCGATGTCATTCTGCCCATGGTCGTGCTCCGCCGTTTGGACGCCCTGTTGGAACCCACCAAGGATGCCGTTATGGAGGAGCTGGCCTTCCAGCGCGACGAGGTGAAGTTTACCGAATGGGATGAGGCTGGCCTGCGTACTGCCTCGGGCTACGTGTTCTACAACACCAGCGAATGGACGCTGCAGCGGCTCCACAACACGGCCACCAACAGCCAGCAACTCTTGCAAAGCAACTTTGAAGATTACCTCAACGGCTTTAGTGCCAACGTAAAGGAGATCATTGAAAAGTTTAACCTCCGGAGCCAAGTCAAGCACATGGCCACCAAAGACGTGCTGCTGAACGTGCTGGAGAAATTCACCTCGCCGTATATCAACCTGACGCCTTTTGAGAAAAACGACCCCGAGGGCCGGAAACTTCCGCCGCTCAGCAACCTGGGCATGGGCTACGTGTTTGAAGAACTGATCCGGAAGTTTAACGAAGAAAACAACGAGGAGGCCGGCGAGCACTTTACCCCGCGTGAAGTAATTGACCTGATGACCCACGTTATCTTTGAGCCGGTAAAAGACAGCCTGCCCCCGGTTATTACTATTTACGACCCCGCCTGCGGATCTGGTGGCATGCTCACCGAGGCGCAGAACTTTATCAAAGACGAGGAAGGCGAGATTAGGGCCACGGCCGACGTGCATTTGTTTGGCAAGGAAATCAACGACGAGACCTACGCCATCTGCAAATCTGACATGATGATCAAGGGCAACAACCCCGAGAACATACGGGTAGGCTCTACGCTCAGCACCGACGAGTTTGCGGGCAAAAACTTCAATTTTATGCTGTCTAACCCGCCCTACGGAAAATCTTGGGCCAGTGAGCAGAAATACATCAAAGAAGGCAAAGAAATAATTGACCCGCGTTTTCAGATAACCCTGAAAGACTATTGGGGCCAAGAAGGACCCGCCGATGCCACGCCGCGCTCTTCTGACGGACAGCTGTTGTTTCTGATGGAGATGGTGAACAAAATGAAACCTCTGGACCAGAGCCCCACCGGCTCCCGGATTGCCTCGGTACACAACGGGTCTAGCCTGTTTACCGGCGATGCGGGCGGCGGCGAAAGCAACATTAGGCGGTATTTACTGGAGAACGACTGGCTGGAGGCTATTATTCAGCTGCCCAACAACCTGTTTTACAATACCGGCATAACTACTTACATCTGGATTATTAGCAACCACAAGGCCCCGCAGCGGCAGGGCAAGGTACAGTTAATAGATGCCGGACAGCTGTACCGGAAACTGCGCAAAAACCTGGGCAACAAAAACTGCGAGTTCGCGCCGGAGCACATTAGGGAGATAGTACAGGTCTATGACCAGATGCAAGCCATTGAGCGCGAGGGCGACGAAGGCATTGCCGCCAAAATATTTGACAACGCAGATTTTGGCTATTACAAAGTAACCATTGAGCGCCCCAAGCGCCTGAAGGCCCAGTTTACCGCCGAGCGCATTGCCGAGCTGCGCTATGACAAAGCCCTGCGGGAACCCATGCAGTGGGCTTTTGAGAATTATGGCGAAGAAGTGTACACCCACCTACCCCAGCACGGCAAGGCGATAGGAGACTACGCCGAAAAACAAGATCTGAACCTGAACGCCAAGCAAGCCAAAGCCCTGGTTAGCCCAGAAACCTGGGAGAAACAACTGAATTTATTGAACACCGCCACCGAACTGATGCTGGCCATTGGCTCAGAAGAATACCACGACTTTAATACGTTCCGAGACCAAGTAGAAGCGGCCCTGAAAGCCAGAAAAATAGAGCTTTCGGCCCCCGAAAAGAAAGCGATTCTCAATGCGGTCAGTTGGTATGATGCCTCGGCGGCCAAAGTAGAAAAAGGAAATACCAAACTAACCGGCGAGAAACTAGAGAAACTACTGGCGCATTTGGGCTGCCAGGAAAGTGAACTGGCCGACTACGGCTATTTCGCGACTGCCAAGAAAGGGGAATACCTGGAATACGAAACCGAAAGCGACCTGCGCGATACCGAGAACGTGTCCCTGAAAGAGAACATCTACGACTACTTCCTGCGCGAAGTACAACCCCACGTGGCCGAAGCGTGGATAGATTTGAAGGCCACCAAAATTGGCTATGAAATCAGCTTCAACAAATACTTCTACCGCCACAAGCCTTTGCGTAGCATTGAAGAAGTAAGCCGAGATATTCTGGCCCTAGAAGAAGAAAGCGACGGTCTAATCCGTGAAATTTTAGCCTTGGCCTAATGGGAGTAATAGAAGAAGGGGTGCAAGTGGAGAAATATCCGGGGTACAAAGACTCTGGCGAAGATTGGATAGGTGAAATTCCTGAACATTGGGAAATTAAACCAGGATTTACAATTGTCGATGAGCGATGCGAAAAGAATATTGGGCTTAAGGAAAAAATAGTTCTTTCTTTGAGCTATGGACGTGTAGTCGTTAAACCTAAAGAAAAGCTGACAGGATTAGTACCTGAATCCTTTGAAACGTACCAGTTAGTATATCCAGGTGACATAATAATCCGTCCTACTGATTTACAAAACGATAAGACAAGTTTACGGACAGGATTGTCTAAGAACACAGGTATTATTACAAGTGCTTATATTAACCTCAATGTCAAGAACCAATTTTCAAATGCATATTTGCAGGATTCAAGTGACAAATGCAACTTTCTGATGGAACATTTGATTAGGTGAATTATAGTTGAATCTTTTTCTTGGCCTGTTGTTGAGTTCCTCCTGGATATAGAGAACCTGCTCTGGGGTTAGTTCCTCGAAGCTGGA
>JBBSSO010000056.1:0-8481 GCA_038241905.1 Cytophagales bacterium
CGTTTTCTTTAATCCAAGGGGCAATAATATCAGCTAAAAAGTGGGAAATACCGGTTACACCCATTCCTATACCTATAATGGCCATGGTGTCTGCCAACGTAGGAATGCGCATGATGCTGAGGCGGTAGTTTTCTATCTTGTTTTTCAGGTTGGTTACGGCACTGGTATCGGCTTTAAAGAAACGGTCTACTAGATCACCTTTGCCCACACCGTACAGCATGATGGCCATCCAAACGTTGGCCACCACCACATCTACCGCCACCATAGCCGAGAATAGTTTAGGGCTGGGTTGAAACACTTCTTTCATGGCCAACTGGTTAGCGCCACCGCCAATCCAAGAGCCAGCAATGGTAGAAAGTCCGCGCCAAACGGCATCTGGTCCGGCGCCGCCCACCACGTCTGGGGCAAACATAGAAATGAGTAAAATAGCCAAGGGGCCGCCAATCATAATGCCCACCGTGCCGGTTAAGAACATAATCAGCGCTTTGGGGCCCAGCTTGGTGATTTCCTTTAAATCTAGGCTGAGGGTGAACAAAACCAAACTGGCCGGCAACATATAGCGGCTGGCCACAAAGTAAAGGTTAGACGCTTCTCCGTTAATTATGCCCGAAGAATTGAGCAAGCTGGGGAGTAAATAGCACATCAGAATGGAGGGCACCACGCCGTAGAACTTCTTAAAGATAGGACGCTCACTAGACGATGTGGTAAAAATGACCGCCAAAATAATTGCCAACAGACCAAATACAACCGCATCATTGGTGATAAGGGCTTCTTGAGCGTGCACTTCTTCCATGGCAGAGCGTTAAAATAAAGTTAAGATTAGGGCTATTTTTCTGAAGCGGTGAAGATAAGCAGTCTCTCCCAAAGTGTATTTATAATCTGCGAAGCAGGTGGCATTATTTTAAACAAAAATCCCTGTTTTAGGCCTGTTTTTGAAAAAACAGGCCTAAAACAGGGATAAATAAATTGTCGCGTATGCCACGCGCGGCCATCGATTTAAGAAATATTTTATGGCTGATTCATTTGCTTCTTTTTGTGCGCGGCAATGCCAGCATCCAGAAACTGGATAAACTTTTTCACGTTGGGCTCATACGCGATGGGCTTTACGTTCAGCGGCTTACCGTTGGCGTCCATCAACACGTAATATGGCTGTGCGTTGGCGTTAAAGGCGGTTATTTGGTAATCAGCGTTTTTCTTGCCGATGGTATTTTTCAACTTCTGGTCATACGCGCTGGTAATCCACTCGTCTTCGGGCAGCTCGGTTTTATCATCTACGTACAGCGCCACAATCACGTAATCGTCGCGGAGGCGCTTGAGTACCCGAGGGTCTGACCACACGTTGGCTTCCATCTCGCGGCAGTTCACGCAGCCGTGGCCCGTAAAGTCGATAAAAATGGGCTTGTTCTGCGCAGCGGCACAGCGTTTGGCTTCTTCTAAATCAAAATACCCAGATAAGCCGTGCGGCAGGTGTAAAAAATCGCTGTACTTGGCCGTTTCGCAGCCGTCTTTAGCCGTTGGGTCAGATTTTTCGCGCAGCAAGGCTGATAAATCAAAATCATGCGTGGCCTGCGGCGGAAGGTAACCCGACAATGCTTTTAGCGGCGCGCCCACCATGCCTGGCACCAAATACACCACAAAAGAGAACGTGGCAATGGCCAGCATCAGGCGTGGCACGCTCAGGTACGGCATGTCAGAGTCATGTGACAGTTTCAGTTTGCCTAGCAGGTACATTCCCATCAAAGCGAAAATTACAATCCAGAGCGCTAAGTAAACTTCGCGGTCCAGAATTCCCCAGTGGTACACTTGGTCGGCGATGCTCAGGAATTTGAGTGCTAGTGCCAGTTCCAGAAAACCCAGCACCACTTTCACGGAGTTTAACCATCCGCCAGATTTAGGCAGGCTGTTCAATAAATTAGGGAAAATGGCAAACAAGGTAAACGGCAGCGCAAAGGCCAACGAGAACCCAAACATGCCCACAATTGGTTTCAAAACTTCGCCTCCGGCGGATGCAATTAAAACCGTACCCACAATAGGACCCGTGCAGGAAAAAGACACCACGGCCAGCGTAAAAGCCATGAAAAATACGCCGTACAAACCACCTTTATCGGCTTGGGCATCAATTTTATTTACTAAAGAATGCGGCAGCGTAATCTCAAAAAGTCCCAAAAAAGACATCCCGAATACTAAAAAAACCAGGAAGAACAGTACGTTCGGAATCCAGTGGGTGCTGAGGTAGTAATTGATTTCAGAGGCCCCAAAAATACGCGCGAAAACCACTCCAATTATGGTATAAATTCCAATAATGGACAGTCCGTACACGGCGGCTTTAAAAACGGCTTGGCTGCGCGTAGCACTGCTGTTGGTGAAAAAACTAACCGTCATCGGGATCATCGGGAACACGCAGGGCGTGAGTAAAGCCGACAAGCCAAACATAAAAGCCAACAAAAAGAACGCCCACAAGCTCTCCACGGGCATCGCGTTGTTTCCGGCGGCGAAGCTATCGTCTAAATCTATCGTGTTTTCTGGTGCAATTTCTGTCAACGTAGCCGTGTCTACGTCTTCGGAGAGCGGGTCTAGCGGAGTTGCCGGCAAAGGTTGGTTGAGGTCCTCGGGGACTGCGGGATCAACCGTGGTAGCGGGTTTTGTAACCACCTCCGAAGGAACTGGGGAAACCGGAATATTTTGGTTTGCGGTTGGCTTTTGCGTGGGCTGAGCTGTTGGCGGGACAACCGTTGGCGGAGCTGTCGCGGCGGCGGCGGGCAGTACTTTTAGTTGCGTGAAATTAAAATCATTTTCGCCATTAATGCACTGGCCGCTTGCCTCAGAACATACTTGAAACTCATAAGTACCCTTGATTACTGGGTTAACTTGCAGCACTTTTACCCGTTGCCGAAACTGGCCAGTCTTCGTGAAATAAGTGTATTCGCCATCCCAAAGCTTGTCGTATTTCTTCTTGGGGTTTATGGCCTTCACTTTTCCCACCAGCGCGTAGGACGGGTGTTTCTGAAAAGAAAAAGTGGTGACAATCGGCCCTAAGTCTGGGTCAAAGTCAGACGAATAAAGGTACCATTGCGGAATAATTTTGGCATTGAAGATAAGGTCTACCTCCTCGCCTACTTTAACTTCTTGGGCAGAGACGTCATAGCTCCAAGAAGATGGTTTTAGAATTTGGCCTTGGCCCACCGTGCTTAAAAAAAGCAGGGGCACCAAGAAAATATAGAATCGCTTCAAAAATATATCCATGTGATTGTTTGGGGCTACATCGAATGACAAATTTACAAAATTACCCCACAAACCCGCAGCGGACGAGGCACCTTTGCCCAGAACAGTTACTTTCTGGCAGTTTTCACGTACAGCTAACGAAATTGCTCCTTTGATAGTGCTGATAATCTCTTAAATTTGACGCAAGCTGATCTTCTACAGGCTAATGATAGCCCTTTCTTATGATTCTTAACATATTATTGACCCTTTTGTTGGTCGCGTTAAACGGTTTTTTTGTGGCGGCAGAATTTGCGCTGGTAAAAGTGCGCGCCTCGCAGATTGAACTTCGGGCGCAAGCTGGCAACCAACTGGCCAAAATTGCCCACCACATGATTGGGCACCTAGACGCCTACCTTTCTGCTACGCAGCTGGGCATTACCCTGGCCTCGCTGGGCTTGGGTTGGATTGGCGAGGGTGTTGTAACAGAAATTATTATTGAAGCCATGCAGGCCATGGGTTTTGGTTCAGACCCAGTGCTGGCTCATAAAATTGCGCTGCCTATTTCCTTTGCTGTTATTACGGTTCTGCACATTGTGTTTGGGGAATTGGCGCCTAAATCTTTGGCGATTCAACGGCCTGAAAGCACGACGTTGGCCATCGCCATTCCGCTCCGGATTGTGTATTACCTCTTACTGCCCTTCATTTATGTGCTGAACGGTTTTTCTAACTTTATTCTGCGACAGGTGGGCATTACGCCCATGCACGGCTCTGAGGTGCACACCGCCGAGGAACTGCGCCTCCTGTTTGAGCAAAGCGCCGAAGGTGGCCAAATTGGCGGCAGCCAGCAACAACTTCTAGAGAACGTTTTTGAGTTTAACGAGCGCATGGTCAAGCAAATTATGGTCCCTCGCACCCGGCTGGTATCTTTAGACTTAGACTCTACAGAAGATGAAATATTTAAAGTGGTTTTCAACGAAGGCTTCACCCGCATGCCCGTGTACCGTGAAACCATCGACAATATTGTGGGCATTTTGTACGTGAAAGATTTGCTGGTTGTGCTACGCGCTGGCGAGCAAGTGAACTTAGAGAAACTTATGCGCCCCGCGTATTACGTGCCAGAAACCAAGAAAATAAGCCGACTCCTCAAAGATTTTCAGCGTAACCGCAACCACATTGCCGTGGTTTCAGACGAATTTGGCGGCACCTCGGGCATTGTGACCATAGAAGATATTATTGAAGAATTGGTAGGCGAGATACAAGATGAGTACGATGAAGAAGTACCTATTGTGGAGAAAGTCGGCGATTTTGAATTTAAGGTAAGCCCCGGCGCTTCCATCCAAGACGCCAATGATTACCTGCCTTATCCGTTGCCGGAAGGCGATGATTACGAAACTGTAGGCGGTTACCTCAACATGATTTACGGCCGCATTCCGGAAATAGGAGACACGGTGGTGCACGGCGTGTACGAATTTAATGTTTTGGAGAAAACCGAGCGCAACGTAGGTTCCGTTTTGCTTACCGTTACCAATGATAAACGCGAGGATATTCTGTAGCCAACCGCAACGTTTTTTAGGCTGTTTTAGGCCTGTTTTTCTAAAAACAGGCCTAAAACAGCATTAGAGCATGTTTAAATTTGTCTTTTGCGCTACAAACAGGCATCAAAAGAACCTGACTTCTCCTTTTTCTCTCACCATAGCGCTGCTATGTTGCTCAAAAAACGCTTCGTCAGAACCTTTCGCTTCCTGTTTTCGCCGGCAAAATCAAAACTTAAACAAGCTCTTAGAAGAAATCTGAGGGATAACTATATATCGACATAAAACTTTAGTCTATTAAATTTATTAGCTTCACCCAATAGAAAGCTGGTACTCAAGACTGTGTAGAATCATATACGCCAAAGTACACCTATATTTATTTTTAAAGCATTTATTCCATTCACTTACTTTATACAAGATTGAATAGAATTCTAACCTTTTGCTTCTTTCTTCTCCCCGTTTTTTGTTTTGCTCAAAAAGAACAAAACAATTGGTATTTCGGGCAGAATGCAGGTTTAAAATTCACTAATCTCACCTCTAATATGAATGGCAAAGGAAGGGTAACTCTTTCTCCAAACCATTCCATGAATGCTAAAGGTGGTGGAGCTACCATTTCAGACTCCTTCGGGAATTTATTATTTTATACAGATGGGGTGAGCGTATGGAGCAGAGACCATAAACGTATGGTAAATGGCGATGGCTTAAATGGTAACCCAGCTACCACGCAGACTGTCATTATTGTTCCTAGGCCCCTGCATCGGTACAAATACTACATCTTCACTACAAGCTCCCGTAAAGACAATACCCAGAATGCGCTCAGCTATTCAGAGGTTGATATGTCTCTTCAAGGCGGGTTAGGGGAAGTAATTAGCAAAAACACGCTCTTATTAAAAAATGTTTCTGAGAAAGTGGCCGCAACCTTTCACGGTAACAACCAAGATTTTTGGCTTTTAACGCATACTTGGAACTCCAATACCTTTCTCGCTTACAAAGTGGACAGTGCGGGAATAAATACATCGGGGGTAGAAACACAGATAGGCTCCGTTTATTCTGGGGCAATATCTACGGGGCGTGGTTCTTTTAGACTAAATACCTTTTTTGATGCCAACCCAGTAGTGGTTACACTTCCAGATATTGGTATTTTTGAAATGTTGAGGTTTGACAATGTAAAAGGCACCTTTAATTCCTGGGCAAATTTATCTTCCATGGCAGACAGGGCGGCTTACGCAGAGTTTTCTACTTTCACCAGATTTTACACGGTTTCTACAAAAGGTGACGAGATCTTTGAATTTGACGCCAATGGAAATGATGAACACCGCACCAAAGCATCGTCGCGCACTATTGCTACGGGCACTGGGTTTGGAGACTTAAGATTAGCTGCTGATGGGTATATTTATGTAGCCTCCACTACTAATGCCAATTGGCTCCATACTATCAACTATGACCTTTCATTTGACCAGCCTACCTATTATTCTAAGCCTGGAATATTTAAAGCCAATGCTCTCTCATTAGGTGCTACTAACAATTTAGCAGGACTACCAAATACCATCAACAATTATGCGGCATCTTGGTGGGGATATGGCATTTCACGGATTGCTTGTTTTGGCGAACCCACCACCTATAGGGGTTTCTTCCCTAATTCAATAGATTCTATGCAATGGGATTTTGATGATCCCGCCTCTGGCGCGTCTAACTTTAGTAAAGAGATAAGTCCAACCCACGTATTTAAAACGCCAGGTAAACTATTTAACATATCAGCCACTTTCTATGCCAGAGGTACTGTTGAGAAAGGTTCGTTGCTTTATGATGCACGGTATGTTTTTAGCCTTGGCGCTGATACGGCTCTTTGCGAATCACCGAAACAGCAACTTATATTAAATCCTGGGCTAAGTAGTGGGGTTAAATCCTTTAAGTGGCAAGACGGAAGCACGGGCCCTAGTTTTACCGTCACCAAACCCGGTATTTATTGGTTAGAGACAACATCTCAAGTTGGAAATTGCACTTTTAGAGATTCTATAAAAGTAACCGCTTACCCTACTCCGGTAGTAAATTTAGGCAATGATACTACCATGTGTACGGGTAAAACACTGTTATTGGCGGCAAGAAACCCAGGGGCGCAATACCAATGGCAAGACGGGTCAACAAATCCTGTATTTGAAGTCTCTGAGCCAGGAATCTACCATGTAAGTGTAACTAACAACTTTGGCTGTACAAGCGCAGACACCATAAAAGTTTATTACTTAACCCCACCTACCATCAACTTAGGAAATGACACTACTATCTGTGAGGGAACTGAAATACTTTTAGATGCAACTTTACCCGGGGTTACCTACAAATGGCAGGACGGTTCTACCGGCTCAACCTTGAAAGTAAGCAAAGCAGGCACGTATTGGGTTGAAGGCTCTATTGATGTTTGCTCTGCCAGAGATTATATTACCATTAGAACCAGGCAAGGTTGCCTTGACAATGTTTTTGTCCCTAATATTATTACCCCCAATGCAGATGGCCTGAACGACGTCTTTGAGGTTTTGGACGCTGACAAAAACAATCAATGGCAAATAGAAATATATAACCGGTTCGGCAGATCAGTTTTCAAAGCCAGCAACTACCAGAATAACTGGGATGCCTCTGGCTTGTCTGAGGGAGTTTACTACTACATGCTAAAAGATACCGCTAATAGAATTCTTAAAGGATATGTGGAGGTAATAAGGTAAAAAAGCCCACAAGTATTAATTGAAGTCTTAGATGTTGTTTAAGTTTTCCTGCTCCACCTGTTTTAGGCCTGTTTTTAGAAAAATAGGCCTAAAACAGACATCTTTGCTTTTTAGCCTTAGAGCATGTTTAAATTTGTCATTTGACGGCAAAATCAAAACTTAAACAAGCTCTTAACAGCTTTAACCGAGGTTCAGTAATTCGTTAGCCAGTTTTTAAAAAGCGTTATCTTTGGGCTTTTTACCATCCGCCGAGAGGCGGCAAACCAACTTAAGCTAATAATTGCCAAACCGCAGAGCCAAGTTAGGCGTAGAGGCAGTAAGTAGCTAAAACCACATTATTTACCTGAACCAACCGGGCCGCCCAGCAGGGTGACTGCCCGCACAAGCATATATAAATGGAAGCACCTGAGGACAACCGTCCGGAAGAAAAGAAAAAAAAGAAGAAGAAAGGCGAAAAGTCCCGGCGGGGCGTGGAAACCCTTTTCCGGATTACGGCTGCCAACCAGATGCGCCTCAGCGATATGGCCGATAACAAGGCCCACATCTTGCTGACTATCAACTCCATTATGGTTTCTATTCTGCTTTCGGTTTTGTTCCGGAAGCTGGAAGAAGAACCGCAATTGCTTATACCCAGCATTCTGTTTCTGATTACATCCTTAGTCACCATAGTGTTGGCTATTTTGGTGACCATGCCTCGCATCAGCAAGAATGAACCATTAACCCCAGATAAGAAAGTAAATCTGCTTTTCTTCGGAGATTACCACAGCATGAACCTGCTGGAGTACGAGCAGGGCTTTGAGGAAATGATGAAACAAGACGCTCTTTTGTACAGCAGCATGATCAAAGACAATTACCACTTAGGTTTGGTATTGCAGAAAAAGTACACCAGCCTACGGTTTGCCTATATTTTCTTTATGGTGAGTTTTGTGATATCGGCCATTTCCTTTGTGATTAGCCAGATTTTCTAAGGTCGGTTTACTTTATTTCCCTGGTCAGAAAACCCTTCTATTTTAGGCCTGTTTTTCGAAAAACAG
>JBBSSO010000057.1:0-8448 GCA_038241905.1 Cytophagales bacterium
GAAGGTTTTGTGGCCCGGGCTCCAGGTAAAGTGGATGGCAAAACCTTCCTCGGCTTCTGCCAGGCGCTCGGCCCAAAGGGTTCCATCTGCGGGGAAAGGCCCTAGCGGAAGTTCCAGGTGGTCGCCGCGCCAACGTTTGTTGTTGCCCACCAGGCATTTCCAGACCACAGAATAGGTTTGTTGCATGGCTTGCTGCACCTCTTTGCTGGGTTCTAGCGGTTCTAGACAGAAAAGCTCAATAGTGCCGCCGGTGGGTTTTTGAAACCGAAGCCGCGCTTGCACTACTTTGGTATCGTTGAAAACAAGAAAAGAATGCGGCGGAAGGACTGACGGAAGTTCTGAAAAATGAGCGTCCGTAATGCTGCCTTTTTTATACACCAGCAACTTTGACTGGTCCCGGGTCTCTAACGGATATTGGGCAATCTGCGCTTCGGGCAATTCATACGTAAAATCTGCAATGGCAATCTGACGGGGAGATAGATTTGTCATTTGAAGGGTAAGCGGTAAAAATGCAAAGGTAGTATGCCAAGTGCGGGCAACGTACTACAGGGGCGTGTTTTTTTGGCGATTAATTATTTATCCACTCCGGCGGAGTAAAGTATTTAGCGGCTAGATTTTTTCTGCGTAACTAAACTTTAACCTCCAAATTCAGAGGAACGAGCTAAATAGGAGCTAATCTTCCTCAGCAGGAAACTCCAAGTGCTGCGCCACATCTAGGGCGCGGTCAATAATGTTATCTGCCTCATCTTTTGACTGAGCTGCTAGCGTGTCTTCAAACAAAGCCAGCACTTCCTCGGCTTCGGGGTTTACATAAAGATCGGTGTAAAGCTCTTCAAATAAATGACTTTTCTGTTGAATGATGGCGTCAATTTTGGGCACATTCTTGGCCTCCAACGCTTCTTCTAGTAAATCGCGGACCAGAGCGCTGTCCTCATCGCCGCCTAAGTCGGTGAGCAGTTGCATCAAGGCAATGCCCAGCCCCAACCGGAGCCGCTCAAACCGGAAACTTACTTCTTCCTGCGTTTTAGTACCGGGTTTACCATCGCGCAGCGCCGTTTCTAAGTCTTGGTAAAGCGGCGTAACTTTTTGAATAAGCGTAGTTTGCTCTTGGGTGAGGGCATGTTCTAAAAAAGCTTGGTACGTGGTGGCGCTCATATTCGCTCTTTTTTGGGGTTAACGTAAACCGGCGCATACGCCAGCCAGAGACCGAAGGTACGCAGCAAGGTAAGATGGAAAAAGAAATTAGCTGTTTTAGGCCTGTTTTTCTAAAAACAAGCCTAAAACAGCCGCCTTTGATTGGGGACAATAGGGCAGGTTACGATAGAAATGGGATATAATTTTGTGGGGTAAATGAGTATCTTAGAGCATGTTTAAGTGTTGGTGCTCATGCCCGTTTCTGTCCGCCAGATAGCTTTTCTGCTTTTAACCATTGGCGGCCTGCTGGCGGCCGGGAAAGCTAATGCCCAATTTAAACCAGACCAAGAAACCGCGTTTCAGTTTCCGAAGGGCAGGCACAAAGTCCGGATTCCGTTTAAACTTATCCATAACCTCATCATCATCCCGCTGCAGATTAACGATTCAAAAACGTTGCATTTTGTGGTGGATACCGGGGTAAACGTAACCCTGATCATTGAAACCGGCCAGTATGATTCCATTTCTTTAATCGATGTAAAACAGCTATTTATAAGGGGCTTGGGCCAAGGCGAGGGCGTAGAAGCATTGTTATCTCAAGGCAACCGCATGCGCTTGGCGGGGTTAGAGGCTCGCAACCAAGAAATAATGGTGCTGGGGAAGAATATCTTTGACATCTCGGCTAGGGTAGGCATGGAAGTGAACGGCATTATTGGGTATCCGCTTTTCAAAGAGTTTGTGGTGGATATTAATTACGCCAACCGCGTCATGACCTTGTACAAACCCGGTCATTATCCCGCCAGGCGATTAAAAAAATCGGTTACCATTCCCCTTACCATCCAGGATAACAAACCTTACGTAGAGCTGGAGGTCATTGCCCAGAACGGTGACAAGCACCCCGTTAAGTTAATTGTAGACACCGGCATGAGTTCTACCATGCTGCTTTACCCAACTTCTCTGCCAGACTCTTTTGTGCCGGACCAGACCATTGCTGCTTATTTGGGCCGAGGGTTGAACGGGGATATTCATGGAAACATTGGGCGAATTAAAGCTATCCGGCTTGGTTCTTTTTTACTGGAGAGGCCAATGGCTTCGTTCCCAGATTCCCTTTCTGTTCGCCATTCTATTGCCATGCACGACCGCCACGGTAATTTAGGGGCTGATATTCTGCAAAGGTTTAGGGTAGTGTTTGATTATAAAAATGGCCAGATGCAGCTTACGCCCAATTACAAATTTAACCGGCCGTTTTATTATAACCTTAGCGGGATGGAGTTGATAAGTCCGCTGCCGGGTTATAACGTGTATGCCATCGCCGATGTTTTGCCCAACTCGCCGGCTTCCAAGGCAGGCCTAAAAAAAGGCGATAGCATCATTAGTATCAATGGGAAAAACTGCTTCCTGATTTCGTACGAAGATGTGCTTCATCATTTCCAGAATTGGCCGGGCCGTACCTTAACCCTGCGCGTGAGCCGCGATGCTGAAGTTTTCACCGCCACGCTTCAGCTGCAAGATCTTATTTAAATTAAGCTCTAGCCTTCATTGGACTTGGTACTTCCTGTTTTCGGCCTGTTTTTCAAAAAACAGGCCGAAAACAGGAATTTATTTTGGATTTATAAACTCATAAACCGCCGAAAAATCCTGCTCGCCCAACCCAGCCGCTTTCGCGAAGGCAAACATTTCTTTGGCCGTTTGCAGAGCGGGCAGCGCAATACCTTGCTCATACGCCGTCACGCTGGCCAGGTGCAAATCTTTGTGCATCCACTCCAGCGGAAATTCTGGCGAGAAATCACGGGTTAAAAGCTTATTTTCCTTTAGTTTTAGGAAAGGTGCGCCGCCGGGTCCGTTGAGGAGCGTTTGGCTCAGCATTTCTTCAGTCACGCCCAAAGAAGTGCCCAGCCGCAAGGCTTCGGCAAAGGCCACCATTATCTGCCCGAAAAGCATGTTGTTTACCATTTTTAAACTTGCGCCCTGGCCGTGGTCGCCTACGTGCAGCACACTTTTGCCCATGGCATCTAGCACCGGACGTATTTCAGTAATATCATCGGCGTAGCCGCCGATGAAGAACCCCAACTGTCCGTTTTGGGCCGGAGCCAACGAGCCAGAAACAGGCGCATCTAAAAACCGATGGCCCATTTTCTGAGCTACATGCGCCATTCTGCGCGAAAAAGACGGATTTACGGTGCTGCAATCTACCCACAACGCGTTGCCGGGCAATTCCTTCAAAAATCCGTCTGCACCCAAGGCCACGTCTTCCACGGCTTCGGGAGTAGACAACATAGTGAAAACCACCCGGCACTGGCGGCCCACTTCATTCGGCGAACTGGCCAGAACGGCCCCGTTTTGCACCAATTCCTGCGCTTTCTCGGCGGTCCGGTTGAACACGACCAAATCGTGCCCAGCTTTTTGAAGGTTGGCCGCCATGCGGCTGCCCATGAGGCCTAATCCTATAAATCCTACGGTCATTTTTTTCATGTTAAGGGCGTTTGAAGGTGATGTGAAAGGTAAGAAATAATAGCGCGCGTTGTAGTTGTGTGTCTTTCTTACACATGCTTTGCTTTTGAAAAGATAAGTTTAAAACCATCGCCTAAAACAGGAAATATTTCTGCTTATAATTCCTGTTTTAGGCCTCTTTTTGCAAAAACAAGCCTAAAACAGAAGCAAAACGAATCTGGTTTTCAAAGCAAGGAGCGAGGGCAGATGCGCCGGTAAAAGTTTAAACATTGGACAAGTTTTCTGTTGCTATTGGTCAGACTTTTATTCTTCAAGAGCATCGCCAATTTTCGCAGATTGGGTTAATTCCTATTAATTTCAGTATTTAGAGCCTTCGCAAATTAAAACAAGCGCTCCATTCCACTCATTTCTGTATGCGTATTCTCACGGTAACCTTTTCGCTGATATTAATTTTTCTAGGATTGGCTTCGCCGATGGCCATCGCGCAGCAAAACCTACAAACCCCAGCTCAATTTTTAGGCTACCAACTCGGCGACCAGTTTACCTACCACGCGCGCCTATTAGATTATGTGCGCTACCTCGCCCTGCAGAACCCAGCCAATATGCAGCTGCAAACTTACGGGCAAACGTATGAAAACCGGCCTTTGGTCCTCGCCACAATTTCGTCGGCCAGCAATATGCAGCGGCTTGAAGAAATTAGAACCAACAACCTGAAGAACGCTGGCCTGCTGCCTGGTAACCCTGTGGGCGGCAATCAACCGGTTATTGTTTGGCTTAGTTACAACATTCACGGCAATGAATCTGTGAGTTCTGAAGCCGTAATGCAAGTGCTTTATGATTTGGTAAACCCAGCCAATGCCCAAACCCAAGGCTGGTTGGAGAATACCGTTATTTTAATTGACCCCTGCGTTAACCCCGATGGCCGCGAGCGGTACACGCAATGGTACAACCGGGTGCGCAACCAGCAACCCAACGCGTCGCCGTACGCTTGGGAGCACCATGAGCCTTGGCCCGGCGGACGGCCCAACCATTATTATTTTGACCTAAACCGCGACTGGGCTTGGCAAACGCAGATTGAATCTCAGCAGCGGGCCGTAGTGTACAACCAATGGCTGCCCCAGCTGCACGCAGATTTTCACGAGCAAGGCGTAGACAATCCGTATTATTTTGCGCCATCGGCGAAGCCGTTTCACGATGCCATCACGCCGTGGCAGCGGCAAGCGCAGGACTTTATTGGGGAGTACAACCGCAAGTATTTTGACAAAAACAATTGGCTTTACTTTACCCGCGAGAAATTTGACCTTTTCTATCCCAGCTACGGGGACACCTGGCCAACGTATCAAGGCGCTATCGCGATGACGTATGAGCAGGGTGGTTCAGGCCGGGCCGGCATAGTGATTCAGAAATCTGACGGCGATAGCCTTACCCTTTCTCAGCGCATTGCCCACCACCACGCCGCCAGCCTAGCCACAATAGAAGCCATGGCCGACAGGCAAAAACAGGTAGTGCAAGAGTTTAAGAAATTTTACACCGATGCTAAAGCCAAACCCTTTGGGCAGTACCGCAGTTACGTGTTTCAAACCAAAGGGCAGCAGGGCCAGTTGCAGGAACTTACCAACTACTTAGACCGCCAGCAGATTACGTACGGCTATGCCAAAAGCGGGGGCAGCGCCAAAGGATTCCATTACGCCACCGGCAAAACCGAGGGAATTCGCTACGAAGCCGGCGATCTGGTCATCAGTTCTTACCAACCCAAATCGACCTTGCTCAACGTGCTTTTTGAGCCCAACGCGCGCCTAGAAGATTCCGTGACGTATGACATTACTGCCTGGTCTTTGCCGTATGCTTATAACTTAAAAGGCGCGGCCCTAACGTCTAAAATTCAAATGGAAGACCCCGTGCAGAAAGACCCAGCCGTTGCCAATATAGCGGTGCCGGGCGCTTACGCCTATTTGGCGCGCTGGACTAGCGTGCAAAATTTACGGTATTTGGCGGCCCTGCAAAAGGCCAAGGTGCGGGTACGCGCCGCGGAGAAAACTTTTGAACAGAACCAGCAAACCTTTGGGCCCGGTACGCTCATCATTACCCGCGCCGGAAACGAAAACCTGGGCGCCCACTTTGATCGGCTTGTCACGCGACTCGCAGATTCTCTGGGCATAGCTTTAACGGCATCGCCGACGGGTTTTGTAACCACCGGTTCAGATTTCGGGTCGGGCAACGTGCGGTATTTAAAAGCTCCGAAAGTAGCTCTGTTAACGGGCGAGGGCATTTCTGCCTACAGTTTTGGCGAGGTGTGGCATTACTTTGAGCAGCAGATTGGTTACCCGGTAACGGTGTTGGGCGCCAACTACTTTAATTCGGTGCCGATGCAGAACTTTGACGTCCTCATTCTGCCCACCGGTTCTTACGCCCGTATTTTAGACGATAAAACCATGACTAAATTAAAAGACTGGGTGCGCGCCGGCGGCAAACTTATTGCTATGGAAGCGGCCGTCACCTTTTTAGCTGATAAACCAGATTTTGCCGTCAAAAAGAAAACCTCTGACAGCACTTCTGTCTCCAAAAAGACTGCGCCCGGAGCGTCGGCGCTGCAGCGGTACGCTAACCGCGAGCGAGAATCTATTTCAGAAGAAGTGCAGGGAAGCGTTTTTAGAGTGTCTTTAGACAACAGCCATCCGTTGGCTTTTGGGTACGGAGATTCTTATGCCGCGCTCATTAGAACCAACGCTTTGCCCCAGTATCTAGCCCATGACTGGAACGTAGGTGTGCTAAAAGAGAAAGGCCCAGCATCTGGTTTTGTGGGCTCAAAAGTGGGCAATAAATTGCAGAATGGCTTGGTATTGGGCGTGCAAGAATTGGGCCGAGGCCAGGTGGTGTACCTGGTAGATAATCCTTTGTTCCGAGGTTTTTGGCAGGGCGGCAAACTGCTTTTCGGCAATGCCGTGTTTATGGTAGGGCAATAAATGTAGGCTTAAGATTTCATCGGGCGCAGCCCGATGGTAGATTCTTTTCTGTTTTAGGCCTGTTTTTAGAAAAACAGGCCTAAAACAGGTTTAAATTCCTACATAAACGCCATCGGGCCTACTTTCTAGCGGGTAACGGTGCAAGGCTTGCGTGCGGCCTTGGCATTCTTGGCCCGTAGCCAAATTAAACCGATAGCTGTGCCAGGGGCAGACAATTTCATTTAGGTAATTGGTGGTGCCTCGGCTCAGGGAATCGCCTAGATGGGGGCACGCGTTGTTAATTGCAAAAAGGCCTGCTTGGGTATGCGCGACGCATATTTCTTTATTTCCGATTACTACCAACGCCGCTTTGGTAAGCGGGATGGTGGCTTTGGCGGCGGCTTCGCTCTCAAAAATCTTAATCCATTCCATCCAGAAATTTACGTTAGCATGACATTTCTGTTTTAGGCCTCTTTTTCAGAAAACAGGCCTAAAACAGTAGAAAATGAAAAAGCCCGGAATATTCCGGGCCCCTTACACCAAACTAACAAACAAAACTTTTAAAAACCTATATCAGAAATCAATAGGAACTGCCGCTCAAAGAGGGATTCAGGCGGTTGCTGCTCTGATTTCTGATACAAAGATGGGGGCAAAACGCACCGTTACCAACCAGTTTGGGAGGAAGCAGGCCTTTTGATGGCTGAAGTGAGATTAATCGGGAGTGAACCGGCAAAAGCGCAATTGAGCGTGCATCAATCCAGCAGCAATTTCGGCTTTCTGAAGATAAAAGAAGGAAGCTTAACTTGTGGAAAGGCTAAATAAAATAGCTTAAAAGGAATCATTTGCCAGTGCGCAAGCGGTTAGCGAATGATTTCTTTCAAGCTGAGGTAAAGTTTTTATTTATATTTTTTACGGAGTTAAATACCTAAGGTTTAGCTTGATGCGAAAAATCTTAAATTATTTTACTTTTTTCAGTAGCAAGCTTCAGTGCGATGATTTTTAATTGGAAAGGCACCGCGGTTTTATTTTTTGAAAACGATGTAACCGGACCAAATTGCTGGCTTACCTTTTAGTGACAACACTTTTTCTAATTTAAACAGCGGCTGTTTTAGGCCTGTTTTTTAAAAAACAGGCCTAAAACGCAAAGCGCATCATTAAATTAGGCAGTCAAAGAATGGTAGTTTTCAAACAAACCCTTAGGTTGGATCCACGTCAATAACAACGCGCAGGTTTTTAAAGTCCTTGCTGTGAGTGAGGTGGAAAACAGCTTCTTTAATTTGGGATTTCGAATGCCGAAGGTGCCCGCTCTGGCGGTCTAGTTTTACGTGTATTTCCTGCAAAAACATATTCCTGATTCTGAAAATATGCGGCGTTTCTGGACCTAAAACGCTGTTGCGGCCCAGGCGGTCGGCTAAGTCATTGGCCAAGAAAATGGCGGCGGCTTCACAGGGTTTGGGTTCTGCGTGCTTTACGGTTATCTTTATCATCCGCACAAAGGGCGGGTAACGGAACTTCTGCCGGTCGGTAATTTCCTGCTCGTACATGCCCAAGTAGTCATTTTCTATCACCCGCTGGAAAATGGCTTGGTTGGGATTTGCCGTCTGAATCAGCACTTTTCCTGTGTTGCCCTTCCGGCCCGCGCGGCCACTCACTTGCACAAACAATTGATAGGCCCGCTCGTGGGCCCTGAAGTCGGGGAAATGGATGATGCTGTCCGCGCTTAAAATGCCAACCAGGCTCACGTGCTCAAAATCAAATCCTTTGGTCACCATTTGGGTGCCTACCAGAATATCAGTACGCCGCTGCTCAAAATTCTCAATAAGTTGTTGGTGGCTATTCTTGCGTTTGGTGGTGTCTAAGTCCATGCGCTGCACGCGGGCAGTGGGCAACAGCAAGTTTAGTTCATCCTCAATCTTCTCCGTCC
>JBBSSO010000058.1:0-8318 GCA_038241905.1 Cytophagales bacterium
GAATATATTTCGCACCCAGACCGCAAAATAAACCTGGGCTCCAAATGGCCTTTGCTTACGTTGAATTACCGCAAAGGAATTGCCGGCTTGGGCAGCGATGTAGATTATGATTTCGTGAGTTTTGGCGTGGGAGATAACGTGCGGCTGGGGTTGTTGGGAACCAGCAAGTATTCAGTAAGCGTGGGCACGTTTTGGCGCAAGAAGCAACTGTATTTTATGGATTTCCGCCATTTTGAGGGCAATAGAACCGTTTTGTCTGGCAATTTCAGCGGGTTTCAGTTGCTAGATTATTACCGTTTTAGCACCCAAAAATCTTACGTAGAAGGCCATTACAGCCACCATTTTAATGGCTTTATCTTAAATAAAGTACCGCTGCTGCGCAAACTCAAGTGGCAAGAAGTAGGCAGCGTTAATTATTTGCACACGGACGCCTCGGGCCATTATTTAGAGCTGGGCATTGGGCTAGAACACATTTTCAAAGTGGTGCGGATAGATTTTGTAACCGGTTTCCAGGAGGGCCAGAAAGTGAGTTCTGGGTTTAGAGTTGGGTACGGATTTTAAAGCCTTTTCATCGACCTAAGAAAAAAAATTACTGGCCTGTTTTAGGCCTGTTTTTCAGAAAACAGGCCGAAAACAGAAATTTCTAGCGCTGCCCAGCTTACAAACCCGAGACGCTAACGGCTGCTTTCTTCTCACTGGGATTTTGGTCAGAACCTTTGGGGTAAGGTTGCACCTCGCTTAAAATGAGGCGGTAAGGGGTTGCGCCTAAAAGTACGTTTACTGTGTCAGCTTCTCGGAAACCGCGGTCGTTGGGAGCGGGTAATGGTCCGCCCAAATAAAGTTGCTGGGTTACGTGAGCGCCCGTGGCTTTTTTAACTTCTAAAGTAGCAGCGGCATACCCGTACCAAACGCATTTAACGTCGGTGGGGCAGCGGTTGTCTTCAACTTTTAGCAGTGTGACTACTACATCGCCCATGGGCGTAGGTTTTTGCACCGTAAGCAGGGCAGAACTTGGCGAGGCGGTGGTTTTGAGGTCCGCATTTTCATCGGGAGAGCCAACTTCTGGCCGTACGCAGCCAAACGCAAGCGGTAACAGCAGCACGGCAAGGTTTAAAAGCTTCATGGCAGATTAAATAAGGGCTAGTTTCAGGGCTTCGCCCGATGGTAAAGTAACAGCAAAACCAATGACAATTTAAGGCAGCCATGTTTATCTAAGACGTAAGAGCTGGCCCAGTTGTTTTCTTCCCGATGGGCAAATTATACAAAATAACCGATAGCAAAATGACCGCGTAAGCAATGATTTTTTGCTGGCTGGCTACCTCGCCAAAGTACAGAAACGCCATCGTAAAGTTAATGAGGGGGTTCAGGTACATCAGCACGCCCACCGTGGCAGATTTTAGTTCTTTTAGCGCGTACAGGTTTAAAAACAGCGGCAAAACGGTAAACACCAAGCTGAGCAAGGCAATTTGTCCCAAGAAAAAACCGGTAATCGGCGGAGCCGCAAACCCCACAAACCACGGGTAACTGGGCCCGATAACCAGAAAGGCCAACAGCAATTGCAACGTGAGCAGCACAATTTTATCGTAGTCTTTTAGCAGCCGCTGGGTAATGAGGTAAAACGCGTACGACGCCGCAATGAGCAAGCTAAAAAGCAAATTGTAAAGCGAATCTGTGCCCACCAGCAGGCAACTCATTAAACTAAGGCCCACGGACAACCACTGCACCAGCCGCAACTGCTCGCGCAGCAAAGCCCAACCCAGCACCGCCGTTAAGATGGGGCAAAGCAAATAAGAAAAGGAGCCCGTCTGGATATCTACGTGGTTGACCACGTAAATAAACGCCAGCCAATTTATGGTCAGCAAGCCGCCGCCCAGCACGGTAAATAGGATAAAACGGCGTTTTTCTACGATAGTCTGACTTTGGTAAAGGGCTTGGGTTTTGCGCCACTCGGCGCGGCGGGTGCCCAGAGAAATGACCAACAAGGCCAGCAAAGCCACTAAAACCCGGAAATAAAGAATCTGGTTAGCGGGGTACGCCTGCAGGGCTTTCAGCGGAAACGGGATAAAGCCCCAAATAACAAAAGCACTGATGGCCGCGCCATGAAAACGATTAAATTTCACCGGAGAAGAGATAAGGAGCAAAGGTACGCGTTGCCACGGTTACGGCCTAAGAGCTTGTTTAAACTTTAGACACAAGATGTAAGACACAAGACGCAAGACAATAAAATTCCTGTTTTCGGCCTGTTTTTGGAAAAACAGGCCGAAAACAAGAAGGCTTTCCTTTTCCTTTTTTGCGATGTAGGCGTTGGGCGGTTCTGTTGTATATTTGGTTGTCTTTTTTGTGTGGCCTATGTTAGATTTTAAAGAAATAGCCCAAATTACCGACGGCCTGCTGGTGCAGTTTACCGCGTTCTATCCGCTGCAACATTTAGTCACCGATAGCCGGAAAGTGGCAAACCCCGGTTCGTCTTTGTTCTTCGCCATCCGCGGCGATTTTCAAGATGGGCACCAGTACCTGCCGGAGTTGTACGGCCAAGGCGTGCGGCAATTTATGGTGGAAGACGCCAGCAACTTGCTGGAAAGCAATCTCTATCCCGATGCAAATATTCTCTTAGTGCCCAGCAGTGTGGCCGCTTTGCAGGCGCTGGCCGCGTACCATCGGCGGTTATTCGCCCTGCCCGTGGTGGCTATTACGGGCAGCAATGGCAAAACCATCGTCAAAGAATGGCTGTCTCAATTGTTGAGTACCACGGAGCGCGTGGTTAAAAGTCCGCGCAGCTACAACTCGCAAATTGGGGTGCCGCTCTCGGTTTGGCAGATAAATGCGGCCCATACGGTGGGCGTTTTTGAGGCGGGCCTTTCTAAGCCCGATGAAATGGAAAGACTGGCCGCCGTTATTCAGCCAAGCCTCGGTATTTTCACCAACCTTGGCTCTGCCCACGCCGAAGGATTTGCCTCTCAAGCGCAAAAGCTAGAAGAGAAACTGAAGCTGTTTGTAGACGTTAAATGCCTGGTTTATTGTCTAGATCAGACCCAAGTAGACTATGCCGTCCGTGCCCAATCTTTGCCGCGCTTTACCTGGAGCAAAAGCCATCCGGAAGCTGATGTGCAGGTGGAAATCTTGCCCGCCCAAGCGCAGAAAACCCCCATCAAGTTCCAGCATTTACACCAAAATCATGAATTAACGCTACCTTTTGTAGACGAGGCCTCCTTAGAAAATGCGCTTCATTGCCTAGCGGCGATGCTTTATTTGGGCGTTGACCCCGCTCAACTGTCTGCCCGTTTTGAGCGCCTGCTGCCGGTGGCTATGCGTCTGGAACGCAAAGAAGCCATTAACGGCTGCTACGTAATTGATGACACCTATAACAATGATGTGGCCGGCCTCCGGATTGCCTTAGATGTACTGGCGCATCAATCGCGGCACGGCCGCAAAACGCTTATTCTCTCTGATTTGCTAGAAGCAGGCTTGTCAGAAGGAGCGCTCTACCAGCAAGTAGCCCAAGAAATTGAGGCCCGGGGCGTGGACCGCGTCATCGGCATCGGCGATGTCATTAGCCGCCACCAAAACCTTTTTGCGGTCAATAGTGAATTTTTCTTGGGCACCGATTCCTTCTTAGGCCAGCTGAAACCCGAAACCTTTCGGCAAGAAACTATCTTGGTTAAAGGCGCGCGCTTGTTTCAGTTTGAGAAAATTGTAGCCGCCCTGCAGCAGCAAGTACACGGCACCGTGCTAGAAATAAACCTAGACGCGCTGGTGCATAACCTTAATTATTACCGCGCCAAAGTGCCTGCGCAGACCAAAATTATGGTCATGGTCAAGGCCTTTGCTTACGGAGCCGGGTCTTATGAGATTGCCAACATGCTCCAGTTTCACCGCGTAGATTACCTGGCCGTGGCGTACGCCGATGAAGGAATTGCCCTCCGCGAGCACGGCATTACGCTGCCCATTATGGTTATGAATCCTAGCCCCGGCAGTTTCTTAAAAGTGCAGCAGTTTGGCTTGGAACCTGAGATTTACTCGCCAGACTTGCTCCACCGCTTTTTGGACTATTTCCCGGAAAACACCCCGGAAACACCCCTCATCCATTTAAAACTAGATACGGGCATGCATCGCTTAGGCTTTGATGCCACAGAACTTGACGAAGCTTTGGCGGTTTTAACCCAGATGCCGCACGTGCGCGTGCAGAGCGTTTTCAGTCATTTGGCTTCCGCCGATGTAGCTGACCACAATGATTTCACGCAAGAGCAAATCCGGCAGTTTACCCAAATGGCCGGTGGCGCAGAAAACGTTTTGGGCTATACCGTCACCAAGCACCTTCTTAATTCGGCGGGCATTGTGCGGTTTGGTCAAGCAGCCGCTTTTGACATGGTGCGCTTGGGTATCGGGTTGTACGGCATTGAGGCGTCTAGCACGGAGCAGCACGGTCTAGAAACGGTGGGTCGGCTGACCACCACGGTCTCGCAGGTAAAGCAAATCAAAGCCGGCGATACCATCGGCTACAGCCGCAAAGGTAAGGCAGAAACAGACCGGCAAACGGCCACCATCGCCATCGGCTACGCCGATGGGTACGATCGCCGTTTTAGCAACGGCACCGGCGAAGTGCTCATTAACGGACAGCGCGCCCCCATTATCGGGAACGTTTGCATGGACATGTGCATGGTAGACGTAACGGGCCTAGACGTACAAGCCGGCGATGAAGTGGTAGTTTTTGGCGAAGGATTGCCCTTAACGGAGCTGGCCCAACGCATCGGCACCATTCCGTATGAGCTGCTCACCAACGTAAGTACGCGGGTTAAGCGGGTGTTTTACAATACGTAGCGTTTTCGGCCTGTTTTTTAAAAAACAGGCTTAAAACAGAGAAATTATTGGGAGAGCGCTGGGTTAGGTATTTCTTGTACATCTGCAGGGTTATCAGCGGGAGAGAAGAAATAGCGATTTGGGAGGATAGAGAAACCTGTATTATAGTAATGGTTAAGCAAATACCTGAACGTATTTACTGGGCTAAGGTCTTCCGGAAAAATGGCGGAGGCTGGTGCGTCGGAAATATAAATAGCGTTAAAAATTCCCAAGCGCTCGTGAAAGTTGGTTTTGGTAATATCTTCTTGGTGATAATTAACCCCGGGCCCATGGTCGGCTTGCAAGATAATAACGGTGGGGCGGGTGGCGTTTTGTTTAATCTGTTTTACCAATTGCTTTAATTTAGGAATAAAAAAGCGTACCTGGTCTTGGTAACCCGTCACGTAAGCCTGTTTGCCGCCGGGGTGCAGGTTGATAAAATGATTACCGTCCGCAATGGGGTCTGTGAAATTGGCTGGAGGAGCCTGAAAATTCCCATCTTTCGTAAAAACAAAAGGCGGGTGCGCGATAAACAAATCAGCGAAAACAAAAGACGGGGTTTTCTGCCCAACATAACTGGGGATTTTATCTAAAGCAAATAAGATTTTTTCATAATGCTGTCTTGCCATGTTGGCAGTGCGTCTACCCAAAACATTAGTCTGAAACGCTTGGTATTTGCTGTATAAATAGGAGTTGGTTTCCAGAATAGATAGGGGCGTTAGGTAGAATAATAAATTTTCTAAAGCCGGGGTAGTAGGAAAGGGGGTAATTAAATTAGCCAGCTCAGTTAACTGCGCATTTTCATAACTGGTGGCAAAACTGTACAGATGGTAGTTTTCTAAGGTTAGCCACTTAAGCAGGTTGGCTGTTTCTACGGTTTTGTCTAAGTCAAGATAGGTTTGTTTGGGATGGTAGCCAGGCAATTGGTTAATATAATTTAGGTTTAGAGAAGATGCCAGAGACACCGCCGTTCTAGAGTAATTGGCATAACTATCTGGAGCCAAGAAAAATCCTTCTCTCTCTAAAAAAAAAGTGAATTCAGCTAAATCAATATTATAGTTCTTTTTGAGGATGTCTGGGCGGCCTAACCCATCTAATATTATATAAACAATATCTGGTTTTTCTTGAGGCAACGTAGTTGGTTGCCAATTCAGCCTTTCCTGTTTTTCCGCCGTGGCTTCAGCGCGTATTTTATTAATTTGGAAAGGGACAATCTGGGCTATGGGCATAAAGATTAAAAGCACCGCAGAGAGGTTGACCACTTTAGTAGCCCCTGTGACGGTTGCTCTTTTTCTCCGGAGATAGATGCCCAGCAAAAGTACAAGTAAGAAAAAGCCAAAGAGCAACAGAGAGTGTTTTATGTCAATCTTATTAAACCAGGAAGTTAATTGTAAATAAAGGGGCTGATACGTGAAAAACAGAAGCCAGAAAGTACTAATTAAAATACCCGCTTTCCTGAACGTGCCAACCAAAAGTTTAGCAATTCCAACAAATAGAAAGGTGGCTAAGAGTATTAGAGCGGCGGGCTCAACTATCTGCTGAGCTGGTAAATCGCTGATGTTATGAGCATACAAAAACAAAACTGGGAAGAGCCCTACTAGAAAAGGGTGAATCACCCAAGTATTAATTGGCTTCATGACGAGACATCCAATACAAAGTGCGTTCCGTTTTTTCCAGCCTTAACTTTTGACGAATGACAAAGTGCTTGGAAAAAGCCGCTTCAAAACCTTCTTCTGAGTACTCTGGGAAAATATCTTCACGGGCCGCTAACAACCTTTGAACCTGTGAGTCTTTCTTTGGGACAAACTCTATAATTAAAGTGGCGCTTAGCTCGGCCATGTGTGCACTTATTTGTACAAAAGGAATGTTTTTGCCAATAGCCAAGTGATGCACTAGCGCCAAGGCTAATATAGTGTCTGATTTTGGACGATGGAATAACCCATCACGTTCTTGGTTTCGCCAGCCAATAGCTGGGCTAGGTTGGGTAACGTCTATAACCAAGGGCAATATATTCGCTTGCTTTCGAGCTTTAATCTCTAGGTAATGAATTTCAGTAGCGCCAATATCAAAGTCCATTGCAATAACGTGGGCACCGGCTTCTGCAGCTATTTCGCTGAAGCGGCCCGTGTTGGCGCCTACATCCCACACAATTTTGGGTTTAACTAGAGACAAAAGTTTAGCTACCGCAGCTTCTTTTTGGCGCATGGCTTCGTCTTGGTAATTGGTGTGTTGGTAATAATCTGCCCACAGCGTTTTATGAGGCTGCCAGGTAAGCGACTTAACGGCAGATTCCAAGCTTTGCACAAGCTGTAGCAACGCATTTTTAGGCATCTTCCTTGTTTGGGTTTTGCCAGCTACTCCTGTATTATCCGCATATTTGCGCTGAGCCTTGGCGTGCAAGTGAACATGTAACAATATCCCGAACTGGAAATAGGTAGTCCATGGCAAAAGTTTGCTGCCTAAATCTAAGGGGATACCCTCTAAATTGGAAAGTAAAAGCGAATTAAGCCGCACATCTGAATGCGCCATTAAGGCCAGCGGAGCCAGGAAATGCTCGCAGAATTGTTTGTATGGAGTCCACGGTTTTCCTTCCTCATAAACATCAAATGAAAGGGTATCAATAAAAACAGGTTTTCCGTGTAGAAATTGCACATTGTAAGCACTGGCGTCTTTCAGGGTCATGCCACAAGCCAGCGCTTCTTGCTGAATTTGCAAAGTAAGCAGGGCCGCATCCTTCAATTGACTAAAACACCATTCATACGGATAAGATATAAATGGAATTTCTTCTGGCTCAATGATTAACCAGCCTTTTTCGTTTAAGGGAAGATGCGAACTTAGTTTATGCGGAATAAGAAGGCATTTGTCTACTAATTTTTGATAAAGTCCAGAATCAATTAACTGCTGGTAAACTGTTCTATAAGAGTGGTTTATTTGCCGGAGAATTTCCCCACCATTTCCTCTAAAAACAAATCCGGCTGGGTCTCGGTAAGAACCTCCCAAAGCTTTTGCAGTTGCCAAGTCCTATTATCTTTATCTTTTACCAAAAAGCCGTTGAAAAAATGCTTTAATCTGATGCCAGAACGTTTTTATAGCATAAAGTCCACCTAAAAGCCCTGCCATCAAAATCTGAAAAATCATACTGCCGGAACCTGGGTCTATGTATAAAAGCATATGAAGAGGAAATATAGTCAAAAGGATAAAACAAAGATAATGGTTCAAATCCTTGTTTTCGGCCTGTTTTTTAAAAAACAGGCCTAAAACAGAAAAAGCCCCGGCATCTGGTACCGGGGCTTCTCATTTGTCAGGAGTTAGTATTAAGCCAACGTGAAGTTGAAATTTAATTCCGGCTGCCCAGTTTAGACAGCAACCGCAGAATTTCAATGTATAGCCAGATTAAGGTTACGGCTAGGCCGAAGGCGGCGTACCATTCCAGGTATTTGGGTGCGCTGTTGGCTACGCCCTGCTCAATGGTATCAAAATCC
>JBBSSO010000059.1:0-8276 GCA_038241905.1 Cytophagales bacterium
AGAAAGACTTTCCGTAGCGTCGTTACACTGTAACGACGTGGCTCTACGCAGCAAAACCGCAATAAATTTATCAAGAACGGTCGGTTGCAACAGTATTTTCTGCTGCGAATGAAGTTTGGCTTTAATTGAAATTTTGCTGTTTCATGGAAACACGTCGTTACAATGTAACGACGCTACAGCATCAGGTATAATGTCTGTTTTCGGCTTGTTTTTCAAAAAACATGCCCAAAACCCGATATTGATTGTTTAATAGAAAGACTTTCCGTAGCGTCGTTACATTGTAACGACGTGGCACTACGCAGCTTAAACCGCAAAGTTTATCAGGAACCATCGGTTGCAACAGAATTTTCTGCGGCGAATGAAGTTTGACTTTAATTGAAATTTTGCTGTTCCATGCAAACCCGTCGTTACAATTAAACGACGCTACAGGATCAGGTATATAGTCTGTTATGGGCCTGTTTTTCAGAAAATAGGCCCATAACCCGATATTGATAATTTGATAGAAAGACTTTACGTAGCGTCGTTACACTGTAACGACGTAGCACTACGCAGCAAAACCGCAATAAATTTATCAAGAACGGTCGGTTGCACAAGAGTTTTTGCTGCGAATGAAGTTTGGCTTTAATTGAAATGTTCCAGTTTCATGGAAACACGTCGTTACACTGTAACGACGCTACAGCATCAGGTATAAAAGCTGTTTTCGGCCTGTTTTTCAGAAAACAGGCTAAAAACCCGATATTGATAGTTTGATAAGAAAGACTTTCCGTAGCGTCGTTACACTGTAACGACGTGGCTCTACGCAGCAAAACCGCAATAAATTTATCAAGAACGGTCGGTTGCAACAGTATTTTATGCTGCGAATGAAGTTTGGCTTTAATTGAAATTTTGGTGTTTCATGGAAACACTTCGTTACACTGTAACGACGCTACAGCATCAGGTCTTAATCTGTTTTAGGCCTGTTTTTCAGAAAACAAGCCTAAAACAGCAAAGGCTCCAGCATTTCTGCTAGAGCCTTTGTTCAATAAAATGCTTATAAACTCAGTTACCTTAAATCTACTACGTTTACGTCTTTGTATTTGCCTTTGTCAAAGGTAAAGGTGCTGGTGTTTACCGGCGGATTGGGCGTGAATTTTTTGATGGTGTAGGTGTAGCGGTTCCCGTTTTTCCGGAACATTTTCCAAGAGGTTAAAGAGTTGTCTTTTTTGCTAATGTGCAAGCGCACTTTAAAAACTTGATTAGTGCGGTCATCGGGGGTTAATTCTATTACGTGCACGGCTTGGCCGTCTACTTTTTCCTCGCCGCTGTAAATGTACTTATAGCCTTTTTTGTAGAGGTTGTAAATCTGGTCGGGGGTTAGTTCTTGCTCGGTGGGGTCTACGTCAGAGATATTTACCTCGTTCTCATTTTTCAGGAAAGTCCAGACAGTGGTGCCGTTGTTGATAATTTCTTGGCCTGCTACAGACAGGCGAAACTTGTTGCCAGAAACGGTAATGTCGCCGGTTAGGGTTTCTTTTACCTTAGACGATGGACTTTCTGTTACTTGAGCGAAAGTAGCGCTGTAAGCGTTAAGGGCCATGTATTTTTTGCTCATGGCATCCAGCACTTTCTTCGCTTGCGGGTCTTTGGAAATATTCTGCGCGCTAACCATCGGAATAATCACCAAAAGAGAGAGCAGCAGAGAAAAAATTTGTTTCATGTTTCTAGGGTTACGGATAAAAAGCAAGGAATCTGCTTACGGATTAATGCTATTCAATAACTGTTCCAAACTGTACTCATCCGGAATTAAAACTTCGCGGGCCTTGCTGCCTTCAAACTGGCCCACCACACCGGCAGCTTCCAACTGGTCAATCAAACGACCGGCCCGGTTGTAGCCAAGTTTTAGGCGGCGCTGCAATAAAGAAGTACTGCCCTGCTGGTGCGTGACCACAATGCGGGCGGCTTCCTCAAACAGGGCGTCTTTGTTGCTGGCGTCAAACTCAGCTTTGTCATTGCCGCTTTCATCGCCTACAAACTCCGGCAGTAAATACGCGTCAGAATACCCTTGCTGTCCGCCAATGAAATCACAAATGCGGTCTACTTCTGGGGTGTCTACAAAGGCGCATTGCACCCGAATTAGGTCAGAACCCAAAGAAAATAACATATCGCCTTGACCAATTAATTGATCAGCGCCGCCGGTGTCAAGAATGGTGCGAGAGTCAATTTTAGACGTTACTTTAAAGGAAATCCGGGCCGGAAAGTTGGCCTTAATTATACCCGTAATTACGTTCACAGACGGCCGCTGCGTAGCCACCACCAAGTGAATGCCAATGGCCCGAGCCAGCTGCGCTAAACGCGCGATGGGCGTTTCCACTTCTTTTCCGGCGGTCATCATCAAGTCGGCCAGCTCATCAATCACCAGCACAATGTAGGGCATAAACTTGTGGCCCTTTTTAGGGTTCAAGCGGCGTTCTACAAATTTAAGATTGTACTCTTTTAGGTTGCGGCAGCCGGCTTCTTTAAGTAAATCATAGCGCTGGTCCATCTCCATACAGAGCGAATTCAGCGTGTTTACCACCTTCTTAGTATCGGTAATAATGGCTTCGTCGGTATCAGGCAGTTTGGCCAGAAAGTGGCGTTCTATTTTGTTAAACAGAGACAATTCCACTTTTTTAGGATCGACCAGCACAAATTTTAATTGCGATGGATGGCGTTTATAAAGCAGCGACGTCAAGATAGCGTTCAACCCCACCGATTTCCCCTGACCCGTGGCTCCGGCCATAAGCAAATGGGGCATTTTGGCTAAATCAGTGATAAACACTTCGTTGGTGATGGTCTTGCCAAACGCGATAGGCAGTTCCATCTCGCTTCTCATAAACTTTTCAGTACTGAGGATGGATTTGATTGAAACCATCTCTTTTTTCTTGTTGGGCACTTCAATCCCGATGGTTCCCTTGCCCGGAATAGGCGCAATAATCCGGATGCCCAAGGCCGCCAAACTCAGCGCGATGTCATCTTCCAGGCTCTTGATTTTGGAAATACGCACGCCCGCTTCTGGTACAATTTCATACAGCGTTACCGTGGGCCCAATGGTGGCTTTAATACTGGCAATCCCGATGTTATAATTGCCTAGCGTTTCTACAATTTTCTCTTTGTTGGCCTCCAGTTCTTCTTTGGTTACCTGCACTTTGCCCACGCCGTAATCGGTGAGCAGGTCAATGGACGGGTACTGGTAGCGCGGCAAGTCCAAAGTTGGATCGTAATTTTCGCTAACCAACGTATCGGCTTCTTCCTCTGGAGCAACCTTGGCAATGGCTAAGTCAATTTCTTCGGGTTCTTCCTCGTAATCATCCTCCGCATCGGTCAGCAGCTCTTCTGCTTGGTTAACTTCCAAAGCCAAGGGCACAGACGTTGTTTTGGAGGTCGATGGTAAATCCTTTACCTGAAATAATTCTTCTTCCTCGGCTAGCTCATCTTCGTAAACTTCTTCATCATCATAATCCTCTTCTTCATCCGCAGAAGTATTATTTTCTTGCACTGAAAAAGGTGGGTCATACGCGTCATCCTCCTCATGGTCGTCGTACAGTTCTTCTTCGTCGTTTTGCGGTTCTAAATTTCCCGTGGGGTTAGTTAAGTGGTTGGTAGCCACGGAAGGCGAAGAATAAACGGAACCCTCTGGCGCATCGACGGCGGTATTACCGGACCCGGCGGTTTCATCCGTTTCTTGCCTAACCCGCGACCGATTTAGAGTGGTAATATTAAAGAAGAAAACCACAAACATGACCAGCAAAAAGACCAGCAAAAATCCAGTTCCAATGCCCAGTAAGCTTTGCAGCCACGTAGCAGATTCATAGCCAATAGCGCCACTCACGACATCATACCGCGGATCTGCTAAGCTGGTAATGCGCAAATAACCGCCCGCAACGCTGCCCCACAGCAACCCGAAAAGGCACAAAGAAAGCACCGACGAAAACGTGAGGTTAGACCGCCTAAAAACGATGCGGTATCCTAGGTAAAATACTATCGGAATAAAAAAGAAAGACGCAACGCCAAACCACTTTTGAATGAAATAAGAAGAAACCCAAGCGCCAAAAAGGCCCAGCCAGTTCTGGGTTTCAAGGCCCGCATCTTTTATATTAGTGGTTACGCCCGGGGAAATTACGCTCTGGTCTGGCCCACCCGTGAACAGGAAAGAAACAAACGCAATGGTGAGGTACAGCGCAGAGAGGAGAAAGAAAAACCCGAAAAACAGCTGAAAACGGCGGTCCTTAAAAAACCCAAAAGAAACGGCGGGCATCTTAAAAGGCTTTTTGTCTTTCTGTTCTCTAGGAGCCCGGGGAGTGGGTTTTTTAATTGGTTCGTTCTGGCTCCTAGGCGTGTTCTTAGGCCGCGGACCAGTCCCTGCATCGCGTTTATATGTGTTCGTAGCCATGTTATTTCCAAACCTCAAATCTACGGCTTTCCAATCAATAGCCCGTATGTTTTTTAGCGGTATCTAGTTTGCTGAATATAGTACTTTGAGCTTATTTAGACAATTAATTGCCGGTTAATATTTTTTACCAAGCTGGGGCCTTGGTAAATAAAACCCGTGTACAATTGCACCAAATCTGCCCCGGCGGCCAGTTTATCTAGCGCGTCATCGGCGGTCATAATGCCGCCCACGCCCACCAATCTAATCTGGGCGGGCAAATGCGCGCGCAGGTATTTAATTATTTCAGTAGAGGCCTGGGTCAACGGCTTGCCGCTAAGTCCGCCCGCGCCCATGTTAGTTACGGCTTGCGCCGAGGTTGTTAAATTTTGCCGGCTAATGGTGGTGTTGGTGGCAATAATACCGGCCAACTGGGTTTCTACCGCAATCTCAATAATATCATCTAGCTGCGCCTTGTTCAAATCTGGGGCAATTTTTAGCAGCAGCGGCTTGGGTTTGGGTTTGCTTTGGTTGCGGTTTTGCAAGTTAGAAAGCAGCGCCAGCAAGGGCGCTTTTTCTTGCAAAGCGCGTAAGTCGGGCGTGTTGGGGGAACTCACGTTGACCACAAAATAATCTACGGCATCATACAGCGCATCAAAACAATACAGGTAATCTTGCAGCGCCTGCTCATTGGGCGTTACTTTGTTTTTGCCGATGTTACCGCCCACAATAATCTTGCTTTTTCGAGCCCTCAGGCGTTCTACCGCCTGGTCTACGCCGCCGTTGTTAAAACCCATACGGTTAATAATGGCGCCATCCTGCGGCAGCCGAAACAGGCGCGGTTTGGGGTTTCCCTCCTGCCCTTTGGGCGTGAGCGTGCCAACTTCAATGAACCCGAAACCCAGCTGGGCAAACTCATCTACCAGGTGAGCGTCTTTGTCAAAACCAGCGGCCAACCCTACCGGATTCGGGAATTTGAGCCCAAAAACCTCACGTTCTAAGCTGGGGTCCGAAATTTGGAACAAACCCCGGCTAATAGCTGCTGCCAGCGGCAACTGGTAGAGGTTTTTTATGGTGGAGGCAGTAAGGTGATGGACCTTTTCTGGGTCCATTTTAAAGAGCAGCGGGCGAACGATTTGTTGATACACGGCAAAACAGGTTTGGGCAAAGATAAAAAAGTTTGGCACGTGACCGCCAGAGCAGCGGGCAATTTAACTAACCAACTCGCTGTTGATTCTACTAAAAGAGCCTTACTTTCGTGATAAATTGAAAGACCGCTTTGCCACTAGCCTTATGAAGTCAACCAGGAAATGCCCCAACTGCGGCCAATGGTCGGTGTGGGACCGGGAACCCACTAGCCGGTGCCAATACTGCCAGCACTTGCTAGACCCAGATGCCCATGCCCGCCAGCTAGCCAAAGCAGAACGCAGCGCCCAGAACGAAGAAAGGTTTGCGGTAAAATTCATTAAAATAGATCCTCAAGATTCCTTCGGCCTCAATTTTATTAAGCGGATTGGCTTGGGGTTTCAGGTGGCGTTTGTGTCCATTGTCTCGTTTATCTTATGGCTGGTCGCGTTATTGGCCGGTTAAACTGGTCTACTTTTCGGCCGTTTTTCTGGTTTTTGGCCGCTATTTATCTGAGCAACCGGTGGCGAGAATGGTCAGCTATTAGCCGACCCAATTGGCTTCGGTTTTACCTCGATGACTTGCTTTGTCTGCCCTTAATTTTAACCGTTACCTTGTTTGTCTTGCGCATTTTCTACGGCCCCCAACGCCGACTTTCTTTCTACCACGTTCTTTTTGCGGTACTTTACGTGGCGCTAATATTTGAGGTAATTTTACCGCAGTTTATGGACCGTTACACGGCAGATTTTTTAGATCTTTTTTTCTACGCGATGGGCGGCGCTCTTTTTTATCTGTTTTTAAATAAATAAACGGCCGTTGGAAGGTAAAGCGTTTTCATTTCTTTCTGTCCGCTAACTTCATACTCGCAGGCAGAAATATTTACAGTGGTTAGCCACCTCCGTTGTTTCTGTTTTCGGCCTGTTTTCTGAAAAACAAGCCGAAAACAGAAATATTTTCAAACGTTACCATCGGCACAAAAAATTTAAGAACTTGTTTGAATGACCTTGAAACGCAGATTAAAAATCACCCAAAAAGCGAAAGCTGTTTTAGGCCTGTTTTTCCAAAAAGAGGCCTAAAACAGACTTCTTTAAAATTCCATCGGCTTAAATTTTTATTCTGGTAAAAGCCAGCATAGCCCGCCGCCCACATTTTCCGTTAATAGCGCATGCCTACACCTTTTACCCCGCCCAATCAGTTTTCGCAGCGGTTTTCTGCCAAATGGCAACACTTTAAAGCTTGGTTGCAACCCAAGCTGACTCTTACGTATTGGCGTTCTTTGGGCCGAAATGGCTGGTTGCGATTGCTGGGCAAGTTGGCCGTGGCAGCTTTTCTAGCATTTTTTCTCTTTTATCTTTCCATTTATTTCGGCTTGTTTGGTTGGTTGCCTACCAAACGCCAACTCAAGGCTGTGCAAAACAACATGCCTTCTGAGGTTTTCACTGCCGATGGTGTTTTAATTGGCCGCTACTTTCTCCAGGACCGCACCAACGTGAGTTATGACCAGATTGCCCCGCCGGTTATTGAGGCCCTCATTGCCACCGAAGACGTGCGCTTTTACGAGCACGGCGGCGTAGATTATAGGAGTTTGGGCCGGGTGTTTTTTAAAAGCTTGCTGCTGCAAGAAGAAAGCGCGGGCGGCGGCAGCACTCTATCCCAGCAGTTGGTAAAAAATTTGTACCCACGCAAAAAAGTGGGAATCCTTTCTATGCCGGTCAATAAAATGCGCGAAGCCATTTTGGCCAAGCGTTTAGAGGTGGTCTACAACAAGCAAGAAATTCTAGAACTTTACCTCAACACCGTGCCCATGGGCGGCAACGTGTACGGCATAGAATCGGCGGCTCGCCGATTCTTTAACACCTCCGCCGATTCCCTAAAAACCGAAGAAGCCGCCACCCTCATTGGCATGCTCAAGGCTACCACTACCTACAACCCAAGACTATCGCCCGACCGGGCGAAGCAACGCCGAAATGTGGTGCTGGCGCAGATGGCTAAAAACGGAAATTTGAACGCGGGCCAGAAAGATTCTTTGCAGCAGCTTCCGTTACGTTTGGACTATAATGTGTATTCGCACAACAGCGGTTTGGCTACCTATTTCCGGGAGCACCTGCGCGAAGAACTTAGCCAGTGGGCCCAAAAACAGGAAAAACCCAACGGAGATAAATATAATTTGTACACCGATGGCCTTAAAATCTACACCACATTAGACAGCCGCCTGCAACGCCACGCCGAAACCGCGCTAAAAAGACGAATGGCAGCGCTGCAAAAAGATTTCGATAAACATTGGGGCAGCAAAGTGCCGTGGTCGGGCCAGCCGGAGGTGGTTACCGCCGCCAAACGTCGCTCACTACGCTACCAACGACTAAAAGACGCCGGTAAATCTGACGATGCCATTAACAAAATCTTCAACACGCCCATCCCCATGAAAGTGTTTGCGTGGTCCGGCGAGGTGAGCAAAACGCTCTCGCCCCTAGATTCAATCCGGCATTACCTCCGGTACCTGAACGCTGGTTTTATTGCGTTAGAACCCAATTCGGGTTACGTGCGGGCTTGGGTGGGCGGCATCAACCATACGTATTTTAAATATGATCACGTGCGGGCCAAACGGCAGGCGGGTTCCACGTTCAAACCCATAATTTACGCCGCGGCTTTAGAGCGCGGCATTGCGCCTTGCTCCTATTTTCCGAATGAACGCCGCGTGTTTCCAGAGTACCAAAACTGGTCGCCGCGCAACGCAGATGATACTTACGGCGGCGCGTATTCCATGCAA
>JBBSSO010000060.1:0-8253 GCA_038241905.1 Cytophagales bacterium
CTCTCAGGCCAATTAGGCCACTCTCTCCGAGATTTTACCCCCGTTACCCAGAAAATTGCACAGGCTCTCCATTATTCTGCTTGGATTGGTTTCACGGGACTAATTCTGGCTTCTCTTATTTCTTATTTCATAGGGAAAGCATTGGCGCTTCATTCGCGTAGTCGGTGGGCTACCGCTCTGCGACAAGGACTGTACTTGCTAGATAGCGTCCCAGGATTTCTATTAGCCCTTCTTATTTTGTATTTTTTCCTGCGGATGGGTGGCACCCTGACCTATCTCTTGCCAACGGGTAATGCCAACTACATTATGGACACTCTCTCCTTGTTTAGCCAGAACTCTTTTTTACTTTCCTGCTTGTCTCTTGCGTTACTTCTAACACCTTATTTAAGCCTGCAATTATACCACCAATTCTCGTTTGAGAAATCTGCTTTGTACATGCGTACTGCTCGAGCTAAGGGACTTTCTAAAAGCCAAGCCTTTCAGCAACATGCCTTCCGGAACGCACTCGTCCACATGGTTACCTTGCTCAGCGAAGTTATCATTGGCTTAGTGGCCGGAATCCTACTCATAGAGGTTACATTTTCTTTACCGGGCCTAGGCAGCTTGCTTACGCAATCTATCTTAACCGCCGATTATCCAGTAATCATAGGCATAACGCTCTTCCTGCTCTGTTTCCGGGTATTAGTGGTGTATTTGGCTGAGGTAATTGTGTTCAGAATTGACCCCAGAATTACTGCACCATGATAGGATATGGCGAAAAGCATCAGAATAAAATCCAGAACTGGTTTGTAAAAATCCTGGCTTTCTGGCCCCTAGGCTGGCTTTTTGTGTTAACTCTTATTGCATTTACATTTTCCTGGTGGCCGCAAGCAACAGATGGCACGTTCATACAGCCGGAGATAGCGTATTTGCCTCCTTTTCAAGAAAAAAAATATTTTTTTGGCACGGATCAATTAGGTAGAAATCTACTTTTTTACCTTTTACAGGCCTGCCAAACTGCCTGGCTTTTAACGTTTCCACCCTTAATTCTTTCAACGAGTGCAGGCATGATTATGGGTTTTTCAGCTGGTTACTATGGCAATTCTGGCTTGCGGGTATCCCGATGGACTCATGTTGTTAGCGCTCTTATTTTGGCCGGAAGCTTGATCTTTTACCCTGTCTATTACTGGCGGGTATCAGTCTATTTCGTACCGGCTGGGTTTGAATCTGGCTTTAAAATTGTGCTCTACGTTGTTTTTTGGGTGCTTGTATTTTTCGGTTTACGATTTATTGGGAGAAAAATCAGTACTAAGAAAGTATCCCTGCCTTTAGACTTTTGGTTGGCCAAAGCCGTTGAAACTTGGTCTACCCTTCCCAAGCTTTTACTTTTACTTTTGCTCAGTGCGCTTACATCGCCAAACTTATTTGTATTAATGGGGTGGATTGCCGTTTCCTTTTGGGTTTTACCAGCTCGTCTGACCCAATCGAAGGTTAGAGAACTTAAAAGCAAGCCTTTTTTAGAGGCTGCAGTAGCCATGGGATTACCTACTAGAACTATTTTAGTTAAGTATATCCTTCCCTCTTTAAAAGGGCCACTCCTTATAAATTTTTGTTTCGCTGCTTCTGGCCTCCTCGGAATTGGCGCTTCTTTGGCTTACCTAGGCATTGGCTTGCCTCCAGAAGATCCTTCCTGGGGTAAGATGTTAGCTAATGCCCGCTTTTCAGTCACTGCTTGGTGGCTTTTGTTATTTCCTTCCCTCTTTTTGCTTCTCAGCATCTTCAGTTTACAAACCTTAGGCCATAAACTTTCTTTAAAAAGAAGATAGCGTTTGTTATAAATACCTCATTTCAAAGACTATTTTATTTCATAAAAACGTGTTTTGATAGCTATGGGCTAAGTAGAATCTTCATAATTATATTTTATCTTAGTAAAGTTACCGTTATTTTCTAAGTCATAGTTTCCTGTTTTTAGGTGATTCGCTCCTGTAATATTGTAACATCAATGTAACCAAGAGCATAAACCAAAGGAATTAACTCCCCACTTATGACTGGTAGCACCTTTAATTTTAAAAACGTGAAAGTTTCTTGTGGTAAGCCCTGTGGGCAAACCGCCAGTAGAAGCAGTATATTTTTCGATGGTTTTCCTTTTTCAAAATTCCTTCAAACTGTACAGTTTAAGCCTTTTATTTCTAAGGAAGGAATTGTTTTAGGAGGATATCTTTTTGGAAACCATGATTTTGACTCCTTAACAGGACACCCAGGTATTAAATATTAAGATTTTTTATTTCTCCCGTGTACCCCCGCACGGAAGTAGTGCTAATTGTTTTTTTTTGTTGTTTGTCTGTTTGCCTGCCGGCTTGTCACCGGCAGGCATCATTTTTTAAGAGTTCTAAGTTTCGCTTTCAATAGAACCAGTAAACTTGCCTTGAGAAAAAACCAAAAGTCGAATCTCAATAAAAAAGAGAAATCCCCATCCTGATGTACAAGATGGGGATTCGCTTATTAAAGATGCGGAGAGGGAGGGATTCGAACCCTCGATACCGTTACCAGTATACACACTTTCCAGGCGTGCTCGTTCGACCACTCTGACACCTCTCCAGAGGTTGTTTTTAAGACTGCAAAGTACGTCAGAAGCTTTTGTTTTTGCAAGCCAAGCCCCTAATTAACCGTAAATAATACCGCTAATTTCACCTCGCAAGTTTACTTGCAACATCTTTCTAGTTTCTTCTAAAGATAGGTTCTGCGCCAGCACAAACATAAGTTTGGTCACGGCAGCTTCGGTGCTTATATCGGTGCCCCCTACCACGCCCATTTCCTTTAGGTGCATACTAGTTTCATATTCTCCTTGGCGCACTTCTCCTTCCTCGCACTGCGACACATTTAGTATAGTTATGCCTTTGTTGATGGCTTTTTTAAGCAGTTTCAAAAACCAAGGATATGAGGGCGCGTTGCCTGCCCCAAATGTTTCCAGAACCAGGCCTTTTAGACCTTTCGCGTTGAGGATTGCCTCTACCACAAGTGGTGGAATACCCGGAAAAAGCTTGAGAATAGCGACGCTGTTTTCCAGATGCTCATGCACAACTAGTGGAGCTACCGGAACAGGCATAATGGCGTTGCGGTTAAACTCAATTTCAATGCCAGCCAAAGCCAAAGGATCATATTTACCTGAGTGAAAAGCATTAAAATGTCGGCTTTCTACTTTTGTTGCCCGGTTACCCCGTAGCAAAACCGTATTAAAATAAATGCAAACTTCTGGTACCAAAGTCTTGCCCAGAGCATGGGCTGACGCAATTTCTAAAGCAGTAATTAGATTTCGGCGGGCATCGGTGCGGAGCCGGCCAATGGGTACTTGGGCACCTGTGAAAATGACAGGCTTGCCTAAATTCTCTAGCAAAAAACTTAAAGCAGAGGCACTGTACGCCATGGTATCCGTGCCGTGCAGAATCACAAATCCGTCATACTGCGCATAGTTGACGTTGATAACTTGCGCTAATTTAATCCAGTGCTCTACTCCAATGTTAGACGAATCTATGGGCGGGTCCAAGCTTAGCACCGTCATGAAAACGTTAAACTGTCGCATTTCTGGCACCCGGTGAATTACTTCGCTAAAGTCAAAGGGCACCAGGCTTTCATTCTGTTTGTCAGAAACCATCCCGATGGTGCCACCGGTGTAAATAAGCAGAATAGCAGCTTCCGTATCTAGCGGCGCTGCGGTATTTATATCTACTTTAAAAAACTTCATGACGCTGAGAGAAGAGTTGCAGTGCGTTGGTGGTAGTAACATTAGCTACCTCCTCTAAAGTTATCTCTTTTATTTCTGCAATCCGTTGGGCCACCAAAGGCAAATAAGCCGGCTCATTGCGTTTGCCACGATACGGCACGGGGGCTAAATACGGACTGTCCGTTTCTAAGACTAAATGTTGCAGGTCAATCGCTTTCAGTATTGGTTCTAGTCCGCCATTCTTAAACGTGCTCACCCCTCCTATTCCCAGTAAAAAGTTCTGATCTATTGCTTGCTGGGCTTCCGCCAAAGAGCCAGAAAAACAATGGAAAATTCCGCGCAGTCGACCGTCTTGCTGCTCTTGCACAATAGCTAATGTTTCTTGAAAAGCCTCTCTGGTATGCAGTACAATAGGAATTTGAGCATTTTTGGCCCATCCGCACTGCACTTTCAGCGCTTCTTGTTGCTGCGATAGAAAAGTTTTATCCCAGTACAAATCAATCCCGGCTTCGCCGATGCCTTTAAAAGATCGTTTTTCCAGCCACTCTTCCAACTGAGCCAACACCTCCTTGAAATCGTCTTTAACATAACTAGGGTGTAGGCCTAACAGCGCATGGCACCAAGGATTCTCTTTTTCCAGCAAAAACATCGCCTCCAAAGAGTGCTGGTCAAGGTTGGGCATGTAGAGTTGTTTTACCCCTGCATCTTGGGCGCGGGCCAGCATTTGGGGCAGATCGGGGACAAACTCTGGAGCAAAAATATGGGCGTGGGTTTCTATAAAAGTCATACACAAATTACCTAAACCTGTTTTGGAGCTAATTCTCTAAAAACAGGCCGGAAACCGCAAAGGTACATTTTTCCGTTGGTCTGTTTTAATACCTTCGGCCCTTCCATTTCAATTTTGTAGGTACAAAAAAGTATACTATCAGAACCAGCGAAGTAACCAAGAGGTAAAATTCAAAGAAGATGATTTGCCAAGTACTGGTTTTCCACCCAACTCGCTTTACACAGATGGCCAGAAAAATACTTTGCAGAGAAAGCTTTAGCAGAAAAACCACGACCGCTAAAAACCAAGACGTATGCAAAACAAAGGGCACCCAAACCGGATAGTAGGCAGCTTGCAGCACCAACAACAAAAGTAAATACCAAGGCAATTGGGTTGAGCCGCGCATCCAGCGACGGCGTTGTTGCAGAAAATCATGAAATGTGGCCGCAGGTTCAGACAAAGCCAGCGATTCGGGCGCATAAACATTTTTAGTTTTATATCCCTCGGCTACAATTTCCTTAAAAATGCGCACATCTTCGGTAATAGAGAAGGGAATACCAGCAAAACCGTCCACTTTATCATACGCCTCTTTGGCAATTAGCATATTGTTGCCCATGGTAGAAGCCGGCACGTTTCTGTCAGAAATTACTTGCATCAATCCCAAGGAAAACAACCAATCTAAGGCCTGCATCTGGTCAAAAAACCTCATGCCTTTGGTAGTAGTGATGCCCGTCACAATCCCGACGCCTTCTGTTAAGTGCGGAAGTAAATGAGAAACCCAAGTGGGCGGAACTTCTACATCGGCATCCGTAATAAAAAAATAATCTGTGGTAGCTTTTTGAGCCAATTGGGCCAATACGTTGGCTTTACCTGGCCTTTTGGTGATGGTTTGTGTGATGAAAAGTAGCTGCAAATAAGGCCTCTCATGTAATAAAGATTTTACCAGAGCGCGGGTGTGGTCTGTAGAATGATCATCGCCTACCAAAACTTCTAATTTCTCTTTGGGATAATCAAGGCGATGGATAGCCGCGAGGCAAGTCAGAATATTTTCTTCTTCATCGCGGGCCGCGATAAGAATGCTGATCCGCGGATAACTTTTCAATGCTTCAACTGGAGCTTTTTTTCTGAAAATCCAGAGCGCCAGCAATACCAAGAAAACAAGAAAGTAGATTAAAAAGAAACTCAGGGAAAAAGCCATGCCCTACAAATGCTTGAAAGAATACCCTAAACCCGAAAAATGGGCCAGAAACCGGGGCAAAACAAACCGAAGATTGCGCTCGGCTTTAAGGCTGTCATGGAACACAACAATGCTGCCTGGTTTGGTAGCGGAAATGGTGCGGCGCAGACATTCTTCCGGAGCTATTGTTGCATCAAAATCATAACTAAGACTACTCCACATCACTACTTGATAGGTAGCGTTTAGTTTCTGAAGAAGAGAAAATGTTAACTGCCCGTGCGGCGGCCGAAAAAATTTTTTTTGTGGGCTGGGCCCGAAGGCCTTTTCTAGGGCTTGCTGGCATTGCTCTACTTCTTGAAGATACTTGCCCAAGGACGTTTGCCAAGCTTTTACGTGATGATGCGTGTGGTTGCCCAATGCGTGGCTGTGAGCTTTAATTTTTTGTGCGATGGCTGGGTGGCGTATTACATTTTCTCCTACACAAAAAAACGTGGCTTTGGCCTGGTAACGCGCTAGCTCTTCCAGCACGAAATCAGTTACGTCCGGAATTGGCCCGTCATCAAAAGTAAGGTAAAGGGTTTTCTCGGTCTTGTCTTTTCTCCACCAGATTTTCCGGAAAATCCAGGAAAAAAGTGCAGGAGTCTTAAAGAAACGAATCACGATAGCGAAACAAGAAAGTCGGGTTTCTGTTTTCGGCCTGTTTTTGCAAAAACAGACCGAAAACAGAAAAAGGCACATTACTTAAACCGGCAAGAAAGAACGGTTATATCATCTGAGAAAGTATTGTCACTGCTAAACGACTCAATTTCCTTTAAAAGTTGGGCGTGCAGGTTGGGAGAACTTACGTAGCGGCAACTTTTCAAAAAATTAATGGTGTTGTCTATCCCGTATTCGTCCTCATCCTTGTTAAATACTTCGGTTAAACCATCGGTGTAGCAGAGCAACATGGAACGAGGCGGTATGACCACTTTAGAAACCGACAAGAATGGAAGCTCTTCAAAAATACCCAGCATGGTGCAACCTTCCTCCAGCAGCCGGTAAGTGTTGTTATCGTAGAGCAAAATGGAGGCATTGTGGCCTGCGCTAACATAGTGGAGCTCGCGGGTTTGCCGGTTAAAAATCCCGAAAAAACTAGTGATAAATTTTTCAGCAATTGCGTTCCGGTAAATAAGCTCGTTCAGCTCCGTAACAATAGTGTGCAGGTTAGTGGTTTGTCGCACCATGGTGCGTAAACCGGCCTGAAAATTAGACATTAACAAGGAAGCCGGCACGCCTTTGCCCGAGACATCTGCTACGCAAAACAGAAACTGATCTTGGTCAATTTGCAGGAAATCATAATAATCACCACCGATAGAAGAGTGTGGAATATACGTGGCGTGGATGGAAACGTAGGAGTTATTGGGCAAAGATTTGGGAAAGAGCATGGTCTGCACCTCGCGGGCAATCTCAATTTCTTTCCGCATGGCTTCCTGCGTGAGACGGTGGCGCTCTAGCCGCCTGTTCTCCATAGCCACCAAAATAATATTACTCAGCGTTTGCACAAAACTAAGCGCGCCCAACGTAGTGTAGTAGGCGTGCACGTTGCCAATCATGACAAAAGCCAGAATATTATTGTTGTGAATAATGGGAATAATGGTTTCGAAATTATGCCATCTTCGGTCAATGTTCAGCTTAGACAAGGAGGTAATTTCACGCAGCTCCGTTATGGCGGTGGGCAAGGCCATCTCTCGGAAATTATGCTCCGTCCCGAAACTTACTTTGCATTCCCACTTCTCATCCATCAGAAAAAGAGAGAGCCGCCTGATGTTCAATTGGGCTAGCAGCGTGAAATGGTAAATTTTGTAGAGCGCTTCTTCCGGCAGGTTGTTGTTAATGGCTTTGGTAATTTCCAACAGAGCAGCCAACTCCAACTTTTTCAAGTTTAGTTCTTGCTCTACTGTAGGAAAATTAAGTTCAGGCATTACGGGTTGCAGTTTGGGGGGCGAAACTCTGGCGTATTTAACAAAGGCAAATAAATCATATCTGGTATCTCACTTTTCGCAAGGCAAATTAGCTAAAATTATTCATCTGGCATTCTAACCGAAGCTAGTTCTTGAAAGATTTCCCCATCTAAATGTCAATCGTGAAGCCAGCCGCATTTCTTTACCGCGAATTGTGCGTGAGCAGTCCAGCCTTGGAGGCCAAGAAATAGTAATTGTGTCCTTCTGCCTCAAAATGCGCAGGATCAAAAGGAACCTCGGTGTCTTGGTTGGGGAAAAGGCACTTAACGTAATTCATGCTGATTAAGCCGCGTAAACCTTCGCGGAGCGCGTCATCTTCTAGGTCCAGGGTTTCCTTTAACAAGCGGTAATCAGTTACAAAATAAAGCTCGTCTAAAATGTCAAATTCTAAATCAGTCATGCAGTAGAATGTTTGCGGCCTTTCCATTGGTAGGTGCCCATTAAGCCTAATAATGCGGTAACCAACACGTAGGGTAAATACACCACCTGCAACAGCGGCAAGAACCAAAGTAGTTTCTTTTTGTCAGATAATTCCAAAACAGATTTTAAAATAATAAAGTCCGGAATGAGTTTTAGCGCTAAAGCGGCAAAGCAGAGTGGCCAACTCCAA
>JBBSSO010000061.1:0-8159 GCA_038241905.1 Cytophagales bacterium
CACAAGGTCCTTTCAGGATGACAAAGAAAAAATATGGTAAATGAATTAGTCTCTTTTAATAAATAGAAATTTAGGTTGCCAACTGTCAATGTCAAGCTTAAGCGACAGCTTACGCCTTCAGCAACTTCTCTAAAATCTCTTGCGCAGCCGCGCTGATAACTGTGCCTGGTCCAAATACGCCGGCTACTCCCAAATCAAACAGAAACTGGTAATCTTGCGCCGGAATAACGCCTCCGGCGATGACCATAATATCTTCTCGGCCTAACTTTTTCAATTCTGCCAACAGCGATGGAATTAAAGTTTTATGGCCAGCGGCCAAGCTGCTGACGCCTACCACGTGCACGTCGTTCTCGGTGGCTTGCAACGCCACTTCTTCGGGCGTTTGGAACAAGGGACCTAAGTCTACATCGAAGCCTAAATCTGCGAAAGAGGTGGCAATGACTTTAGAGCCGCGGTCGTGGCCGTCTTGCCCCATTTTGGCGACCATAATTCTGGGTCTGCGGCCTTCCTGAAGGGCAAATTGATCAGCTAAAGCCTGGGCTTTCCCGAAGTTTTCATCGTCTAACATTTCTGCACTGTAAACCCCGGATATGGCTCTGATGGTGGCCCGGTGGCGGCCAAACACTTTTTCTAACGCATAAGAAATTTCCCCCAAGCTGCACCGCGCTCGCGCCGCTTGCACGGCTAATTCTAGCAAGTTGCCTTCGCCGGTTTCTGCGGCTTGGGTCAGCGCATCCATGGCAGCGAAGACGGCGGCCTCGTCCCGGTTTTCGCGCAGTTGGGCTAAGCGGGCCAGCTGCGCTTCACGTACGGCCGTGTTGTCAATGTCCAGAATCTCCAATTCCTCTTCGGTCTCGGGCCTGAATTTGTTCACGCCCACAATTACGTCTTTGCCTGCGTCAATGCGCGCTTGTTTGCGGGCAGCCGCTTCTTCAATGCGCATTTTAGGCAAACCAGTTTCAATGGCTTTGGCCATGCCTCCCAAATCTTCCACTTCCTGAATCAGGTTCCAGGCACGGTGCGCCAGTTGGTGAGTCAGGGCCTCTACGTAATAAGAGCCGCCCCACGGGTCTACGGTTTTGGTGATGTGCGTTTCTTGTTGCAGGTAAATTTGCGTGTTGCGAGCTATACGCGCCGAAAAATCAGTGGGCAACGCCATGGCTTCGTCCAATGCATTGGTGTGCAAACTTTGGGTGCCACCCAGCGCTGCGGCCAGAGCTTCTACGGTGGTCCGGGCCACGTTATTGAACGGATCTTGCGCTGTCAGGCTCCAGCCGCTGGTTTGGCAATGTGTGCGTAAAACCAGCGATTTATCATTCTTCGGATTAAATTTTTTAATCATTTTGGCCCACAGCATCCGGGCTGCGCGCAGCTTGGCAATTTCCATAAAGTGGTTCATGCCGATGGCCCAGAAAAACGAAAGGCGCGGCGCAAACGTGTCAATATCCATGCCTGCGGCCAATCCGGTGCGAACGTATTCAAGTCCATCGGCTAAGGTATAGGCCAGCTCCAAATCTGCGGTGGCGCCGGCTTCTTGCATGTGGTAACCCGAGATGGAAATGGAGTTAAACTTGGGCATGTGCCGCGAGGTGTACGCAAAAATATCAGCAATAATTTTCATGCTGGGCTCCGGCGGATAAATGTAGGTGTTGCGCACCATAAACTCCTTCAAAATATCATTCTGAATGGTGCCGCTCAGTTGTTCCGGTTTTACGCCCTGCTCTTCGGCGGCCACAATATAGAAGGCCAGAATGGGTAAAACTGCCCCGTTCATGGTCATCGAAACGCTCATTTGATCTAGCGGAATCTGATCAAAGAGCAGTTTCATGTCCAGAATGGAGTCAATGGCAACGCCCGCTTTGCCCACATCGCCTAGCACGCGTGGGTGGTCTGAGTCATAGCCGCGGTGCGTGGCCAAATCAAACGCTACCGACAAACCTTTTTGCCCGGCTGCTAAGTTGCGGCGATAGAACGCGTTAGATTCCTCGGCGGTGCTAAAACCAGCGTACTGCCGGATGGTCCACGGGTTTCTGACGTACATGCTGCTGTAGGGTCCGCGTAAATAAGGCGGCAAACCGGCGGCAAAGTCCAAGTGCTCAAAGTCGGCGGTATCTTGCTCGGCATAAAAATTTTGCAGCGGCAGTTGTTCCGCTGTTTTCCAGGTTTTCGGTTCTGTTTTCGGGCTGTTTTCTGAAAAACTGCCCGAAAACGTAAAAGGTATTTTGGTGAAATCTGGTTTCATTTTTTAAGTTGTAAGATGGTTGGCGCAAGAGAATAGATGGCTGGGCTAGGGGCAAGTTTTTCGCCTTAGGTGCCCAACCGTTCTTGAATGCGCGAAATAATCTCAGCGGTGTCGCAGCCCTGGAAAAGAAATTCGTCGAAGCCGTTGGCGCGGAGTTCGTCTTTCAGGTGCATGGGGTCGTTGGCTAGAATCAGGATGGGTTCTGGCCGATTTTGGGCGCGCATGCCTCGGCCAAAAGCTTCGGCAAACTGGGCAAACTCTTTTTCCGGTGCCGCCACTACTATCGCCTGCACGTTTATTTCCTTTAACGCCGCCAATGCCGCAGAGGGCGTATCAAACTTAACAACTTTGGTGGTGAAGCCAGAGCACATAAAAAACTCGCGCGCAAAAGTAGCGTGGATGTGTTCCTGAATGGCATTCCCCAAATGCACTACCAACGCGTACGGGCTGTTTTTTTTCTTCTGGAGGTGCATCTCAGTGGCAAAACGCATCACTTCATACGGATACGCGGCGCGGGTACTGTCAAATTGTTTGCTCTGAATCAAATCTTGGGGGTCAAATCCGTGCTGCTCAGTAGCGTTAGCGTATTTGTTGGTGCCCAAAATGACTTCATCGCCTGTGGCGATGTCTTTGAATTTTTGGTTGGTAGTTTCTTTCAGGAGGTCATGAATAAAGCCAGAATTTGAAGCCGCGGTAAAGCCGCCGCGGCCTTCAATATCCTGAAACAAGGTCCAGGCTTTCTGCGCAATTTCTTTGGTTAAATACTCTATATAGTAAGAACCGGCCGCCGGGTCAATGGCTTGGTCTAAGTACGCTTCTTCTTTTAGGATGATGGAAATATTGCGCGCAATGCGCTCGCTAAATGCGTTGGCTGCCTGAAAAGTGCTGTCAAAAGGCGCTACTTCAAGGGAATTTACGCCGCCCATTACAGCGCTCATCATCTCGGTGGTGTGGCGCAGCAAGTTGGTGTGCGGGTCTAACGTAGTTTGGTGCCAGCGCGAGGTAGAGGCGTGCAAGCGCATGTTTCCGGCTACCTCGGGCGAAGCCCCAAACGCGTCTACCACTTTGGCCCAAAGCAAGCGCAGGGCTCTAAATTTGGCAATTTCAAAAAAGAAATTTGTGCCGGCCGTTACATGAAACTGCATGTTCTGAAAAAGCCGCTCCACGGGTAGGTTTTCAGAAGCTAAATCATTGATATGGCCCACCGCAATGGCCAGCGAAAAAGCCACTTCTTGCACCAACGTGGCTCCTTTGTTGCTGAAATGCGCTCCATTAATGGTAAGAGCGTAAAAGTTAGGCGCGTCTTTGGTTTGCTCCAGCAGAAATTGCGCGTGTTCCGCGTCCAAAGGCTGGAAACGGGCCGAGGGAAGGTGCGGAGCGCACAATATAAAGCCTTGCAAATCGGTGATAGACTTTTTGTTATGCCGAAGGCCGGTGAGCAGGCGCGGTAAAAAGTCTAAATTATTTTGGGGAACGGTGTATGATACCGGCATTTTGGCCAGATCTAGCTGTTTTATCAGGTAGTCGGTGTCAAAATCAGTGGCGTTTTCTAGTAGAAAGTGAATCCCATCGGCGCCTTTGGTTAGGACGTCGGCGGCTTTGTCTATGGCGTCTCGGCCTTGCCCCATCGCGCGGATGGACTGCAGGTTGAGCCAGTTGTTTTTCTGGGTTTTGGCCGTGCGCACAAAAGGATAGTGGCCCGGATTGTTGGTAAAAACATCGCCCGCCGGGCGATGGTCTTTCATGTAAAAAGGGGCCACGTCAATGCCCTCGTAGCTCTGCCAAACCAATTCAGCGGGCGTGACGCCTTTTAGGTCTTTGGTTATTTTGGCGGCCCATTGCTCAGCCGTTACCGGCCCGAACTCGGAGAATAAGTCGTCAGAAGAGAGAAGTTGGGTCATATAAAAGACGGCGTAAGGTGGGTAAAGATAGCTTTTTGCCTTAACTGTTCTACGGCAAAATGTGGATTTGCGCCGGTTGTTTTAGGCTTGTTTTCCGGAAAACAGGCCTAAAACAGCATTATGGATGAAAAGACAATCCGGTGTTTAGAAGATTTAAATGAATACAGAGCCCAGAAAATTATTTGGTTAGAAATAGAATATACATATAGCTGCTTTCCTAAATCCCTAATTACTCAATCCTAAGCATCTTAGAAGTGGGATTTGCCCGAAACTACATTAATCAAAAAAGAGATTTTGTTTGGTGTTCTGGAATATCATTTGACTTTCTGTTTTCAGCCTGTTTTTAAGAAAACAGGCCGAAAACAGACGCAACCTAGCGCTGAATTTTGCGTCTGTAAGCAACATGGAAATGGGCGAAAAAAATCTGTATATCGGCACCTCAGGGTGGAGCTACGCCTGGCGCGGAATTTTTTATCCGGAAGATTTGAAGTCGGCGGAGATGCTGCCTTTTTACGCTCAGCACTTCAATTGCACCGAGGTAAATAGCAGTTTTTACCATTTCACGATGGAGAAAACGATTTTGAAATGGCTGGAAACTACACCGCCGCACTTTAAATTTGCGCCCAAGCTGCATCGTTCCATTACCCATGAGAGCCGCCTGCAAAACGTTGAAGAACCGCTGCGTAAATGGATGGACCGTTTCCTGCTCATGGGCGACCGGCTGGGTCCGGTGCTGGTGCAGTTGCCCGGTTCTTTTCATTACAATGAACTGGTGGCCAAGCATTTCTTTACACTGCTCCGGAAACTTTATCCATCTACCGTTTTCGCGCTGGAAGTCCGGCACGCCAGTTGGCATACTGCAGAAGTTTTAGAACTGCTGGAAGAATATAACATTACGCTGGTAGTTATTAGCGCCGGCAAAAGGTGGCCTGCTCTGGCCGCTGCCACCACAAACACCGTCTATCTGCGTTTGCACGGCCACGATCAACTTTACCGCGGCAGCTACCCCGACGAGGAATTGGAGCGGTTTACCTTTATGACGCAGGATTGGCTTTTGGACGGCAAGCAAGTTTGGTGTTTTTTCAACAACACCATCGGGGGCAGCGCCACCCAAGACGCCCAGAAATTACAGCAATTGTTATTGAATTTATAAATACGATGGTAAAGGTGTTTTCGGCCTGTTTTTAGAAAAACAGGCCTAAAACACGTTCGGGTTTTTGCTTAGGCAGAAGCTAAAGTCCCCGGTTTAAGCAAGAATCCGGAATCTTTAAAAATAGACGACTTATTTAAAAACCTCCGCCAGCATACAACGAGTGCTGCCTCCGCCGTATAATTCTATAGTCCTTACATCGGCCCGCATCATTTTAGTGCGGGTTTTTAGTTCTTCAAATTGGCTTTTGTGGAGGGCTTTGTAGCCTTTTTCTGACATAATGAGAAGCGGCTCGCCGGCTTTGTTGCGGACCTGGAGCATGTTGCCAGCCATTTTCTTGATTTGGGCTAAGCTCAAATCAATGATTTCTTTCCCAGTTTCTACCAAAGCCTCCAATAAAATTCCTTGTTCTACTTCGTCTGCAATGGCTTCTAAACACACCAGCGCAAAATCTGCGCCCACGGATAGCATAACATTGGTATGGTAAATGGCTAGGCCATTTTCATCAGTAGCGTGAAAAACGATAGGTTGGTAATTCAGTGCTTCACAGAAAACTTGGAGCGGCTCCAGATGGGTGCGATCAGAAAGGCAGGCGTAGGCAATGCGGTGCTCGCGGTCCAGAACTAGGCTGCCGGTGCCTTCCAGAAATTTTCCTTCCTGCTCAAAATACGTTAAATCAAGAATTTTGGTAAACGACAGCCCGTGCTCTTGCTGCATTTGCGCTAGCAGTTCTGGATTGCGTTCTTGGCGGCGGATGGGGGAGAGCATGGGGTAAAGCACCACCGTGCCATCGGCGTGGAAGGAAATCCAATTGTTGGGGAAAATGGCGTCTGGCGTGGCAGGCTCGGGGGTATCATCTAACACCAGCACATCTACCCGAGCCGCCCAAAGTTTGAGCAGAAACTGATTAAACTCGTCCAGCGCTTTGAACTGCACCGTTTCTTCGGCCCCGGCCGGAACTTCTTGCTGAAAGGCATTGCTGGCCGCCGTTTGCGGATTGGCGCCAAATTGGGCAGGTCTAACTAGTAAAACCTGGCTAGCAAGGCGAGCGTTGGGGTGAGTAGGGAGTGGCGGTTTGGTTTCCATGGAGAGGCCTCTTTAAAGGCCCTCGCAAGGTACAGAAATATGGTACAGAAATTATGAAAAACGACAAATTATTGGGCTATCAAAACCCAACTTACTTGCCTTTTTTTTCAACTCTATAAATTTAGGAATACCACATTTTCTTCAGAAAAAGAAAAGAAACCCAACCAATGTTTTAGGGCTCTTTTAGGCCTGTTTTTCAAAAAACAGGCCTAAAAGAGCTTGGGCAGATTTCCTTTTAGGACTCCTTGGTCCACAATTTCTTGTTTCTGAAGTACCGGAAACACCGGCCCAAAACGCGACGGAATTTGGGGAAAGTGGCGCGGCACCAGCGTTTTAATTCTCGTATTTCTGGAATCAACAGTAATCTTAAGCACTTCCGAAGTTCTTTTTCAAACAAAACCACATCAAAACTTACTTTTAAGAGAATGAGTTTGCTGTAAGGAAGGTAAGAGGTACTCATGACTTTGGGGGTAAATTTAAGAGTTTAAACAAATAGATATAGCGTGGCGAAGGAACCGCCGGAGCCAAAAATGAAAGCCAGCGGTTAACGGTTAAACAAAAGCAACGAGTGCATTCAGGGTAATAGTTCAGAAAAAGTTAAAATTAATCATACTCCGAACACCTGATAGTACCAAATTTGCTAAAAATATTATTAAATAGCAAGCAAAAAGGGGTATTTGTTTAAACGGAAACGAGCCGTTTTTGGCTCGATTTTAGAAAAAATAGACCGAAAACTCTCGATATTCTGCTTTCGCTTTTTTGCTGCGCTAGCTGTACCTTTGAGGAAACCAGTACGTTTTCATGAAGGTATTTTCTCGCTTGCCAGCGCCTCGGTTTTTTCTGGGTGTTAGCCTTTCTATTTTCTTGGTCGGTTGCGCCCCAACCTTTGCGCCCACGGCTCAACTTGGCACCAATACGGATTTGCCAGTGGGCATGGCCATCGCCCCAGATATTACCGCTGAGCGCACCATCGCCCCGTACCGCGACAGCGTAAATCAAACCATGAATCAGGTAATTGGACAAGCGCCCGTGGCTCTGGAGAAGGGCGTGGTGGAGTCGAGCTTGGGTAATTTTGTGGCAGATCTATCACGTACTCAAACCATGGCCTTGTACGGCAAGCCGATAGACATGGGCGCCATGACCAGCGGTGGCCTCCGCAACCCCATTGACCAAGGCCCCATTACCGTAGGCGATGTCTTTGAACTCATGCCTTTTGAAAACGAGATGTTGGTGCTTACGCTGTCTGGTAAAACGGTCAAGGAAATGTTTGATTATGCAGCACGCGTGCAGAATTTATCCATCAGCAACACTTCTTATACCATGCGCAACGGCAAGATTGAGAGCGTTTTCATCGGCAGTGCGCCGTTTGATATAAACAAAACCTATACGTTGGCCATCTCAGATTACCTGGCCAACGGCGGCGATAACATGACGTTTTTAAAAGACGCCTTAAAAGTAGAGCAGCCCGGCTTACTTGCCCGCGATGCCATCTTGAAAGAAATTAAAGCTCTTACGGCTCAAGGAAAACCTGTTACTGCAGAGATTGACGGACGCGTAAAAGTGTTAAATTAGAGAATAGATATAAGACACAAGATGTAAGACACAAGATGCAAGACACAAGACATAACACTAAAAAAAAGTGTTATGTCTTGTATCTTATGTCTCAAAAAAAAGAATAAATGAAACGCAGACAATTTCTTGAAAATACGGTAGTCGGGACGGCGGCGCTGGGCATGTTGGGTTTGCCAAGCCTGGGGTTTGCGGCTGCAGCACCTATTAA
>JBBSSO010000062.1:0-8096 GCA_038241905.1 Cytophagales bacterium
CCCAGCTTCCCACTAAAGAAATTAAAATACCGGCCCCCGAGGCCAAAGCCCCAAGGAAAAAATATTCTAGCGCGGTGATGGCAAAAATCTGTTTCCGGTTGGCGCCCAGAGTTCTGAGTAGCACGCTTTCCTGCATGCGCTGGTATTTACTAATCAGCACGGATGAAATTAAAACCACTAAGCCCGTAATTATGCTAAAAGCGGCCATAAACCGGATTATAAACCCAATTTTACTCAGCAATGTGTCTAGCACATCTAGTACCAGTTCCAAATCTACAATGGACAAGTTGGGGAATTCTCGCACCACCGCCTGTTGGAATTTAGCGGAAGCCTCAGCGTTCGCCACGCGCGTAATCAGGACGTGAAACTGGGGGGCATCTTCCAATACTCCCGTAGGGAAAACCACTCTAAAATTAGTTTGAACCCGGCTCCAATCAACTTTACGTAGACTCCCCACTTGCGTGGGAATGAGTGCACCCTGCACGTTAAAAACAATTTCATCGCCTACTTTAACTTTTATCCGCTTGGCGTACCCTTCTTCTACCGAGACGAAAATGGGGTCTTGTGGCTGGGCTACGTGGCCGCGCCAAGTGCCATCGGTAATGGATTCTGAATTGGTGAGGGAATCTCTAAACGTAATCCGGACCTCGCGCTGAAACGTGTTAACCGACAAGCCCGAGGTGCTGTCATTCTTGACGTCATCGGCCGTGAGGCCGTTAATTTGCTCCATCCGAACGGTAATAATGGGCACTTGCTGCAAAATGGGCAAACCTTGGCTTTTGGTTAATTGAGCGACGGCCTCGCGCTGGCCTGGCTGAATGTCAAATAATACCATGTTTGGCTGGTTCTCGCTCGCTGAAAGCGTAACGCGATTCAATAAAATGGTTTGCACAAAATACAGCGTACAAATAAAAGCGGTGCCCAGGCCGATGGACACGATTAATACCAACGTTTGGTTATTGGGTCTAAATAAATTGGCCAAACCTTGCCGCCAGAGATAACTCCAAGAAGACGGAAAAAACCGACGCACCAGCCACATTAGTCCGGCCGCTAGGCCCATGAGCACCAGAAAAGAAAGTAATACGCCCAGCGTAAAGAAGAAAGCCACCTTCCAATCTTGGGTTTGTAAATACGTGAAACCTGTAATGAATAGCAGAATTACCACGTACACCAACCACTTAAGCGGGTCTTTGAATAAACTGGTTTCTTCAAAAGAAAGCCGGAGCGTATTAAGCGGCGAAATGTTCCGGATACTGAGGAGCGGCAGCAAAGCAAACAGCAAAGAAATAACCAACCCAACGCCCACGCCTTGCAAAATGGCCAGCCAAGAAACGCCAATGGTAAGGTCAAACGGCAGTAAATCGCCTAAAACCAAGGGCAACAACTGCTGTACCAACGAGCCTAAAACCGCCCCAATCACGGAACCCAGAAACCCGATGCTACCAATTTGAATCAGGAAAATAAGAAATGCCTGGGTACCACTAACGCCCAAACAACGCAAAATGGCGATGCTGTTCAGTTTCTCTTTGATGTAAACATGAATGGCGCTGGCCACCCCAATACTGCCCAAAAGCAACGCAATAAACCCAACTAGCGCTAAGAAACCGGTTAAATCCTGAAAAGAGCGGCCCAAATCTTCGCGGTCAGAGGCGATGGTAGCGGCATCTAAAAACTCCTTTTCTAGCCGAGGCTCAAGTTTCTCTACCAGTTTCTGGACATCTATGGGCGTGTCATATTTATAGTAATGCCGGTACATTATACGACTACCTTTTTGCTCTAATCCGGTTTGCTCCAAGTATTGCAAAGGAATGTACACCGCCGGGGCCACCGTTGCAGAAATACCCGATTGACCCGGAGCCTTGAGCAGAATGCCGGCAATCTCAAACGTTACCTCGCCTACTTTAATAGAGTCACCTAGCTGCGCATTGAATTGCAGCATGAGCGTTTTATCAACCAAGGCTTGGCGGTTTTTCCGGAAACTTAGTCCTGCGCCAGTCGGTTCAGTTTCCAGTGCGCCGTAGTACGGAAACTCGCCAGCCAGTGCTCTAATTTGCACTAGGCGCGTGCCCTGGCTTTTAGGAAACAAAATCATGGAGGCAAAACTGCGTTCCTCAGACCGTCGGTCTCCCAATGAGTCCAATAACGGTTGGGCTTTTTCGCTGACAGGTCGGTTGCTGGTAATGACCAGATCAGCGCCGGTAAGTTCCATGGCTTGCCGGTCAATGTCAGACCGCAGGTTGTAGCCGAAGGAGAAAATAGCCACCAACGCTGCAATGCCCAGCACGATGGAGGAAACGAATAAAAGCAGCCGCGAGCGGTTTCTGCGGCTATCGCGCCAGGCCATTTTTAGAAGCCAGAGAAAATTTAGTTGATTCAAAGTAAGGCGATTTTATGCGTTAATCTGTAGAGAAAGAAAACCTATGCTGTTTTAGGCCTGTTTTTCGAAAAACAGGCCTAAAACAGCTTTTCTGATTAAAGAGCTGATGAAATTAAGAGCTTATCATTGCATCGGCTTAAAAAAATCTTATTATATTCCTGTCAGCTCATCAGCCACCAATTTACCGCCTTTCATGCGGAGAATGCGCTGGGTTTTGGCGGCTAAGTCATTGTCATGGGTTACCAAGACCAGCGTGGTGCCTGCATCTTGGTTAAGATCAAAGAGAAGATTGACTACTTTTTCACTTGTTTCGGCGTCAAGGTTGCCCGTGGGTTCATCAGCAAAAAGAATACGAGGCTTGTTAGAAAACGCCCGAGCCAACGAGACCCGCTGCTGCTCGCCGCCCGACAACTGCGCCGGGTAATGATGCGCGCGGTCTGCAAGGCCTACTTTGTCTAGCAGATGTAGCGCTTGCGGTTTAATATTCCGTAGACCACGTAATTCTAAAGGCACCATCACGTTCTCCAAAGCCGTAAGCGTAGGAAGCAGTTGAAAGTTCTGGAAAATAAAACCCACGTATTGGTTCCGAACTTGGGCCCGGGCGTCTTCGTTTAGGTCGTCTAGTAATAGACCGTTTAGTTCTATTTGGCCGGCAGAGGACCTATCTAATCCTGCACAAAGGCCCAGCAAAGTGGTTTTTCCGCTGCCCGATGGACCAACAATGGCCAACGTATCTTGGGCTTTTACTTCGAAGGAAATAGAATCTAAAACAGTCAAGTTTTTGCTGCCGCTTTGGTACGTTTTGCTCAGGTTGCGGATAGAAAGGATGGTGTCCACGCGTTAATTAAAATGTAGTTGTTAAGAATGTATCTAAAATAGGGCTTGAAAAAAATGGAAACTTTGCAATTGCTTTTTATTGCCTGAAAGATTTTAAGTCTAAAGAGTCTGCCCTATCCCGATTAGTTTGGTAAAGATAGCCCTGTAAAACTAGCCAAACCGTAAACATCTAACGGCCAGTATAAGTTATAAGTACTTTCTTTGCGTTATAACAAATTTCAAAGACGATGTATAGATTTCCCTTATCCGCTCTGGCGGTGCTATTGTTTTTACTATCGGGCTGTGCCCAAAAAGAAGAAACTGCCAGTTCAACTGCCTCCAGTAAACAAAAAAACACTTCCCAACCCCGCGTTATGAAAAATATTCTTTTCTTCGGAAATAGCCTCACCGCTGGTTACGGACTGGCACCCTTAGAAGCATTCCCGGCGCTGATTCAGCATAAAATAGACTCTTTGGGCCTACCCTACAAAGCCATTAACGCCGGTCTAAGTGGCGAAACTACGGCGGGTGGCAAGAACCGCATTGACTGGCTTCTGCGCCAGCCGGTAGATATTTTTGTGTTGGAATTAGGCGCCAACGACGGTCTGCGCGGTATTCCGCCCGCCGAAACCAAAAAAAATCTGCAAGCCATTGTAGACAAAGTGAAAGCCAAATACCCCAACGCTAAACTGGTAATGGCTGGCATGGAAGTACCCCCTAGCATGGGTGGCAGCTACGCAGACGATTTCAGGGTTATTTTCCGGCAGATTGCCGAAACCAATGACATGTTTTTGGTGCCTTTTCTGCTAGAAAACGTTGGTGGCGTGCAATCACTCAACCAACGCGACGGTGTACACCCTACCGCGGAAGGTCAAAAGATTTTAGCCGAAAACGTATGGCAAATTTTGAAGGACGTTTTGTAAATAGATAACGGCTTTCTGTTTTAGGCCTGTTTTTCAAAAAACAGGCCTAAAACAGAAAATACTTTTTGAGAAATGCCGAAACTATAAACCTTTTTTAATTAATTATTTGCGCAAATAGACGGTGCACCTTAATTTAAAGTTTAGATAATCATAATTGTAAAGCAACAATAAAAATTCAGCCTAAAAAATATATGATACTATATGAAAATTATAATAGACGAAAATTTAAGCATTGAATTAATTAGCGATGAACATTCAAAGCCGATTTTTGAAATAGTTGACCAAAATAGAACTCATTTGAGGGAATGGTTGCCTTTTGTTGACAGAATGCAAACAGTTGAATTTGCAGAAAACTTTGTAAAAGGTACCATGCAAAGAAATAGGGATGGTATTGAATATGCATTTGTTATTATTGAAAACAAGATAGTAATAGGGCGAATAGGTGTTTACAAAATTGACCATCAAAACAGAATTGGCAAAATTGGCTATTGGATAGTTGAAAATTGTCAAGGTAAAGGAATTGTTACAAAAGCTTGTAAAACACTTGTTAACTTTTGCTTTAATGATTTAAAATTAAATAGGATTGAAATAAAATGTGGCACAGGAAATAATAGAAGTAAGACCATTCCAGAAAAATTAAACTTTACAAAAGAAGGAATTATAAGACAGGGTGAACTGCTTTACGATAAGTTTATTGACTTAAATTTGTATTCCCTTCTAAACTCAGAACAAACCAAAAATACTAATAGCATACAACTAAAAAGCGATTGATCGAACATTAAAGCCACATGTTTAATTTATTAAAGTTTTACTTTTGAAAGTCTGTTACAAACCGTAATTTTTCAATAACCTTCCTATACCCCTCTTCATGAAAAAAAGAAATTATTTAGCCTTGGTCCTGCTCCCATTCTTTTTGGCTATGTCCTGCCAGAAGATGAGCAAATCGTTGGAAACGGAGAAAACTTTTCAGGTACCGTATGAACAATTTACCTTGGACAACGGGCTTAACGTAATTTTACACGTTGACTCGTCAGATCCGGTGGTGGCCGTGGCCTTGACCAGCCACGTTGGCTCGGCGCGCGAGAAAGAAAACCGCACGGGTTTCGCGCATTTGTTTGAACATTTGCTTTTTCTGGAATCAGAAAATTTGGGAAAAGGCGGCCTTGACAAAATGAGCGCGCGCATTGGAGGCTCGGGGGCCAATGGCTCTACCAACCGCGACCGCACCAACTATTTCCAAACCGTGCCCAACGACGCTCTGGAGAAAATGATTTGGGCTGAGGCCGACAAGCTAGGCTTTTTCATCAACACCGTAACAGAACAGGTACTTGCGAAGGAAAAGCAGGTTGTTAAAAACGAGAAACGCCAAGGCGTAGACAACGCGCCCTACGGCCATACTTTCTTCGTCATCGACCAAAACTTGTACCCCAAAGACCATCCATATCACTGGCAAGTGATTGGTTCTTTAGAAGATTTGCAAAATGCCACATTGGCTGATGTAAAAGATTTTTACCGCCGCTGGTACATACCCAACAACGTGACTCTGGTTATTTCCGGCGATTTTGACCCAAACCAGGCCAAAGTTTGGGTGGAGAAATATTTTGCTGAGATTAAAAAAGGCCCCGCCATCGCGCAGACAGAAAAACGACCCGCGGTACTACCTCAAACCAAAAAATTGTATCACGAAGATAATTTCGCGCGTCTACCCGAACTGACGCTGGCTTGGCCCGGCGTGCACAATTACCACGCAGATTCCTACGCCCTAAATGTGTTAACCACTTATTTATCCGAAGGAAAAAAAGCTCCGCTCAATCAAATTTTAATAGACGAAAAACAGCTTGCTCCAGGGGTAGAATTCTTTAATTACAATTCTGAAATAGCTGGGCAAACCATGCTTAGCGTTAGAGGATTTGAAAAAGTTGATCTGGACCAAATTCACCAAGCAGTATTTGAAGCATTTGCGCGTTTTGAAAAAGACGGCATTTCTGAAGCAGACCTAAAACGCATTAAAGCCGGACAAGAAGTTGCTTTTTACAACGGCCTTTCCAGCGTGCACGGCAAAGGTTTTCAACTGGCTCAATACCAAATTTTTGCTAACAATCCGGGGTTCGTTTCTCAAGATATTCAAATTATGATGGCCGTAACATCGGCCGATGTTGGGCGGGTTTATGATTCTTATATTAAAGGCAAACCGTACGTGGCCACGTCTTTTGTACCCAAAGGACAATTGGATTTAGCCCTGGAAAATTCTGTAAAGGCTAACGTAGTAGAGGAGAAAATAACGGAAGGCGCTGAAGACCCTTTTGACCCGAACCAAGAAACTTCTTATCCAAAAACAGCTTCTACTTTTGACCGTAGCAAAGAACCCGTCGCTGGTAAAACGCCAGAAATTGCCGTGCCAGCGGTTTGGGAAAACAAACTGAATAACGGTTTGCAAGTTTTGGGTATTGAAACCCATGAGGTTCCGCTGGTTCAGTTTACCTTACGTATGAAAGGCGGTTTGCTGCTAGAGGACACTGCAACTGTGGGCGTTGCTAATCTCCTGGCCGAAAGTTTGCTAAAAGGCACCAAACATAAAACCACCGCTGAACTAGAAGAGGCGCTAGAAGCCCTTGGCGCCACCATAAACATCTCTGCCAATGATGAAGATATTACTCTGTACGGGCGTACGTTGGCCCGTAATTACGCTGCCACCATGGCACTGGTGCAAGAAATTTTGCTAGAACCCCGGTGGGATTCTCAAGAATTCGGCGTCAGCAAACAGCGGGTAATCAGCCAAATAAAAGGCCAAAAAGCCAACCCAAATTCCATTGCCGGAAATCAATTCAAAAAAGTTTTATACGGTTCTGGTCATATTTTATCTAGGAATTTACTGGGCACCGAAGAATCTGTTTCTAAAATAAACTTAGCAGATTTGAAAGCGTATTACGTGGGCTATCTTTCGCCAGTGGAGTCGGCTTTGCACGTGGTGGGAGCCGTAGAGCCAGCTGCTGTGATGGCATCTTTAAGTGGCTTAAACCAAAATTGGCAGGCTAAAGAAGTGTTCTTTCCGGGGTACGTTTTCCCAGCAAATCTATCGACCTCTAAAATATTTTTCTATGATGTGCCGGGAGCTAAGCAATCTATATTGCGGTTTGGGTATTTGGCTTTGCCGGCAACGCACCCAGATTTTTATCCGCTTCAGGTGATGAATTACCGGTTGGGCGGCGGCGGTTTTGCGTCACAGCTTACCCAAGAATTGCGCGAGGGCAAAGGTTATACCTATGGCATTAACTCCGGTTTTTCAGGCTCTACCCTGCCCGGTGCTTTTCAGGTTCAGAGTGGCGTGCGGTCTAACGTAACTCTTGAATCCGCTCAATTGGTTAAAGATATTCTAAAGAATTATGGCACTGGTTTCACAGAGCAAGACTTGGAATTGACCAAGGGATTTTTGGTAAAAAGTAACGCACGAGCCTTTGAAACCTTCGGCGCCAAATTAAACATCCTCCAAAACATAAGCGCTTACGGTTGGCCTTATGATTACGCCAAGCAGCGCGAAGCCCAAGTAAAAAGCATGACAAGTAGCCAAATTAAAACTTTAGCTACCCAATACCTTAACCCAGATAAAATGTATTATCTGATTGTAGGCGATGCTGCTACGCAATTAAAAATACTAGAAGGTCTGGGCTTCGGGAAACCGGTGCTCTTAAATTAATCAATCCACTTTCTAGACATTTGTAAAACGAGAAGGCCTTCTGAAATATATCAGAAGGCCTTCTTGTTTTAGGCCTGTTTTTTGAAAAACAGGCCTAAAACAAGAATTTTTAAAGTGCAACTAATTCCAACTCAGTCGGTACTTCTATTAAGGGCAAGCCTTCAACTTTTAACTGAGAAAGCATGGCAGTCAAATCTGCCAACTCTTCTAGTACAAAATACTGATTAGGGCAATCGGTTTTCTTGCAAGGTTGAGCCAGCATTTCGTGCAAGTCGGCGGGTTTCCA
>JBBSSO010000063.1:0-8005 GCA_038241905.1 Cytophagales bacterium
ATCATAGTAGCGTTTGCCCTCCACATCCCAAAGGAAAACGCCCTCGCCCCGGGCCAGCACCACGGGTAGCGGATGGTAGTTGTGGGCGCCGTATTTATCTTCTAGCGTAATGGCCTGCTGGCTGGAGGTAACGGTGGTGGTGGTAGGCATGCGGTTTTTTTTTAGGGTGAAGGGGATGGCCCCGTGGACTTTGATATGTAAATACGGATGAATTGCAGTTGGAGATAAAGATAAATAATTTCTCCGTACCGCTGATGCCCGCGCCGTCCAAACCCGCTGCCGTTTTTAAACAAATACACCCAAAGACGCGCTAAGCTTCGTGTAGAGATTTCCTGTTTTCGGCCTCTTTTCCGAAAAAAAGGCCGAAAACAGGAATTTAAGCAGCTAGCAGTCACTCGCTCAGCTGCAAACTTTTATCCCACACCCGCAATCTGTACCTTTGCGCCATGGCTGCTAAGAATCTGCCGCTGGAACCCGGCGATTTCTACTTTAATGAGAGTGGTCTGATGGTTTTTACCGAGCAATACCACCGCAAAAGAGGTTCTTGCTGCCAGAGCGGCTGTCGGCATTGCCCGTATGGCTTCCAGAAAGAAGGCAAACCTAAGGGTAAAGAATCAGGGATTAATGGAGGTGAACGCGGGTAAGCAGCTTCTCTAGAACATATTAAAGAAAAATTTTTGACCGGGCAGTTGACATTCCACATCTTTTTGCGGATATTTGCGTCCCTTTTGTAATAAACGATACTAACGATACAATGGCACGAGTTTGTGATTTAACCGGTAAAAGAACGCAGGTAGGTAACCGCGTATCGCATGCCAACAATAAAACCAAGCGTAAGTTTTACCCTAACTTGCAGAAAAAGCGTTTTTTCATTCCTGAAGAAGATGCTTGGGTAACCCTTAAAGTTTCTACTTCTGCTTTGCGCAACATCACTAAAAACGGCATTTCTGCAGTTCTAAAGAAAGCCAAAGACGAAGGATACATCGTTTACTAAGCACCTTTTTTCACCAACCTCCGGGTTTTTCTGAAGAAAAGATTTGACCGGCAACGGAGAGAGGCACTGCCCGTAAAGCAATCCGCTCGCTCTGTTGCCGTTTACTTTGTAAGCGCTTACCCGGGCTGTTTTCTTTTTCCTCAGAAGAAATACCAAGACAGATTGACGTTTTCGGCCTATTTTTCCGGAATGTAGGTTAAAACGCGCTGGGAACTTGTTGGCCGAGGGCGGGCTGAAAAAAGTATTTTCCTATTTGTAATTACGTAACCAAGGCTGTATATTTGCAGTCTTAAATAAAAATCAACGTCGCGATGGCAAAGAAAGCTAAAGGCAATAGAGTTCAGGTGATTTTGGAGTGCACTGAGCAGAAAAACTCTGACGTGCCTGGCATGTCTCGGTATATTACTACCAAAAACAGAAAGAACACTCCTGAACGTTTGGAAATGAAGAAATTCAATCCATTCATGAAGAAAGTAACTGTACATAAAGAAATTAAATAGTCATGGCTAAGAAAGTAGTTGCAACCCTAAAAACCTCTTCTGGTAAAGACTGGGCCAAAGTAATCAAAGCTGTTAAGTCTCCTAAAACGGGTGCTTATACCTTCAGGGAAGAAATGGTGCCTGTAGACCAAGTGCAGAACATCCTGAAAAAATAATTGCTGTTGTCGCATTCATGCTACGCCTATGAAAGTCCCTCCACCCGTGGGACTTTTTTGGTATAGCTTCGTTTTTAACCTCTCTTAATCACATCCCCGCTATGGCACTTTTTGGTTTCTTCAGCAAAGAAAAAAAGGAATCTCTAGACAAAGGCCTGGAGAAAACCAAAACCAGTTTCTTTGACCAACTCAGCAAAGCCGTCGTGGGCAAGAGCAAGGTAGACGAAGAAGTGCTAGATGAGTTAGAAACCGTATTAGTACACGCTGACGTAGGGATTGGTACCACCGTCAAAATCATTGACCGCATAGAAAAGCGCGTAGCCCGCGATAAATACGTAGGCACCGCTGACCTAGATAAAATCTTGCGTGAGGAGATTATGGCGCTCATGGAGGAAAACAAGACCGGCGCGGCGGCAGACTTCTCCCTTCCGGATACCGGCGGGAAGCCTTATGTTATTATGGTAGTGGGCGTAAATGGCGTAGGCAAAACCACCACCATCGGCAAGCTGGCTTCGCAGTTCCACAAAGCAGGCAAAAAAGTAGTGTTGGGCGCGGCAGATACGTTTAGAGCCGCCGCCGTAGACCAACTCAAAATCTGGGGAGACCGCGTTGGTATTCCGGTAGTAGACCACGGCATGAACACAGATCCCGCCTCTGTGGCGTATGATGCCGTTAAGAAAGGCGTAGAAATGGGGGCCGATGTAGTCATTATTGATACCGCAGGCCGGCTGCATACCAAAGTAAACCTGATGAACGAGCTTTCTAAAATTAAGCGCGTGATGCAGAAAGTAATTGACGATGCCCCCCACGAAGTATTATTGGTTCTAGATGGCAGCACCGGCCAAAATGCAGTCATTCAAGCCCGCGAGTTCACTAAAACCACCGAGGTAACTGCCCTAGCCGTGACCAAGCTAGACGGTACTGCCAAAGGCGGCGTGATCATCGGGATCTCAGACGAGTTTAAGATTCCGGTAAAATACATCGGCGTAGGCGAGAAAATTGAAGACCTGCAGGTGTTTGACAAACGCGAGTTTGTAGATTCTCTGTTCTCCAATAAATAAGATTTCCTCGGTCGGGGCGTATCGCATACGCCCAATCGTTCCCGAGATTGTAATCGTTCCCGACATTCTCATTAAAATTAAATGCTTATAAAGGGCGTATGCAATACGCCCCGACAACAAACAGTAGACGAGGCAGCCGCTACTTGAAAAACATATCGGCTTCCCATTTTAAGGGATTATCTATTATATATTCTGAAATTTTCTGATAGGCCCGCTCATCCCGGATGATGTGCTCATAGTAGTTGCGCTGCCAAACGACCCTTCTGCTTTCTTCATCTTCATCTTCCCAAAATTCATTTATTTGCCTAGTGACCGCTGCCTTATACCCACGAATAATGGCGCCAACCGTGTTAGACGGTGAAACCAACGGTCGGGGCGTCATAAATCCATCTTCTATATCTATCTCCCGTCGGGGCGTATCGCATACGCCCTTCTCCTTATTTGCATTTGCACCTGCACTGGTAATAAGAAGAATGCCATGCATGTGGTTAGGCATAATCACGAAAACATCCATCGCCACATTTGAGCGAATTTCTGTTGTGTCAACCCATTCTTGATAAGCAATCTGACCAAAAATATTTAACTGCATCTCTCCCCCGCGTACTTCCCCAAATAGATGAGAGCGGTCTTGGGTGCAAAGGGTTATAAAATATGCCCCTTCTTGGCTATAGTCATATCCTTTTAGCCGAATAGATCTTCGATGATGGATTTTAGGATTATAAGCCATACAAGCAAGTTTTACGCTCAGCGTCCTAAATCGTTTGTTATTCCCCCGTCATTCCCCCGTCATTCCCCCGTCGGGGCGTATTGCATACGCCCTACTATTCCCGAACATCATTCCCGAACATCATTCCCGAAAAGCCGTCCTCCAGAAATCGTATCCGGGAACGATTGGGCGTATGCGATACGCCCCGACTGCTAAACGACTGAATACAAATATTGCAGACAGCCGGCAATAACAATTGCCTTTACTTTTTTTGTACCTTTGCCAATTAAATCAAAACGAACCATTCTAGGGCAGAGTGGGTTTGGCTTTAGATTAACCGTACCGCAACTTTTGTGAAAGTAAGATCCCTTAAACAAGATAAATACAACGTCATCACCCTTGGGTGCTCTAAAAATCTGGTAGATTCTGAGGTGCTCATGGGGCAACTGCAAGCTAATGCGTTTGATGTGGTGCATGACTCTGAGAAAGACGATGCCAACATCATCATTGTGAATACCTGCGGCTTTATTGACAACGCCAAGCAAGAAAGCATTGACACTATTCTGCGCTACGCCGATGCCAAAGAGACCGGTGCCATTGACAAACTATACGTAACGGGCTGCTTATCGCAGCGGTACAAAGACTCTTTAGAGGCCGAAATCCCGCAGGTAGACGCTTATTTTGGAACGCTAGAGTTGCCGCAACTGCTTAAAACCTTAGACGCCGACTACAAGCACGAGCTCATCGGCGAACGCCTACTCACCACGCCCAAACATTACGCGTACTTTAAAATTGCCGAGGGCTGCAACCGACCTTGCTCATTCTGCGCCATCCCGCTTATGCGAGGCAAACACGTAGACCGGCCCATGGATGATTTGGTGAAGGAAGCTACGCGTTTGGCCAACATGGGCACCAAAGAACTGATTTTAATTGCCCAGGATTTAACCTATTACGGCTTACAGCAGTACGGCGAGCGCAAATTGGCGGAGTTGCTGCGGCGGCTCTCGGACGTGAATGGCATAGAGTGGATCCGGATGCAGTACGCCTACCCCAGCCAGTTTCCGATGGAGGCACTGGACGTGATGGCGGAACGCGATAATATCTGCAAATACTTGGATATGCCGCTGCAACACATTTCAGACAGCATGCTCAAGACCATGCGCCGCGGTATTTCTAAGCGCCGCACGTTGGAGTTGGTGGACACCATCCGGCAGCGTGTGCCAGATATTGCGTTGCGCACCACTTTAATTGCCGGCCACCCCGGTGAGACCCAGAAAGACTTTGAAGAAATGTACCAGTGGGTAGAAGAAACCCGCTTTGACCGGTTGGGCATCTTCACGTACAGCCACGAGGAAAACACCCACGCCCACACCTTGGTAGACGATGTGCCCGAAGAAGTAAAACAAGAGCGCGCCGATGCCATTATGGAGCTGCAACAAGGCATTTCCATGGACATGAACGAGGCTAAAGTAGGCAAAACCTACAAGGTGCTTTTTGACCGCAAAGAAAGCGGCTATTTTGTAGGCCGTACCCAATATGACTCGCCAGAAGTAGACAATGAAGTGCTAGTGCCCGCGGCAAATACCTACGTGCGCCTAGGCGATTTCGCTAACGTAAAAATTACCGGTTCCACAGATTTTGACCTTTACGGCGAAGTAGTTTCCAGCAGCAGTACGCCTGAAATACAACACACGTTGGCTGCAAATTCATTACAACTCTAAGCTGTTTTAGGCCTGTTTTTAGAAAATCAGGCCTAAAACAGAAAGCCATACGGCCTCATTGGTGTAAAAACCAGTGAGGCTTTTTTTTGTCCGTTGCCAACCTCTGTCGAGCCATTGGGAAAGAGACAAATGGAAACATTTAGCCATCAGTACAGTTTATAATACTTCTTAAGCGCAAGATTATTTCCTGTTTTCGGCCTGTTTTTCCAAAAACAAGCCGAAAACAGGAGGGAGTTTTCGGCAAGACACCATCTGAATGGGAGCGCCGCCTGTACTTCCCGTATAAGTCCGAAATAGATTTTAACTTTGCACCGTTGGCCCGCCCTAAAGCCGTTGACATTTTAGCTATGAACGTTTCCTGTATTGACTATAGCGCCACCGGTGCCTTTTCTTCTTTAGTACTAAACTACCTTAATCAGGATAGTAAATTAGCTCCGTTTTACGGGCATTACCCAGAAATTAACGCCTTCGGCGATGTAATTAAACATCGTAATTTTCCCAAAGCGCAACGGCAAGTGCTGGTAAATGAGCTGCAAAGGCAGTACCAAGGCGTGGAAGTTACCACTCAAGTGCAGGAAAATATATCGGCCTTGGCCGATGAAAAAACCTTTTCTATTACCACCGGCCACCAGCTAAACCTGTTCACGGGGCCGCTCTATTTTATATACAAAATTGTGACGGCCATCACCACCGCTCGCGACCTGCAGAAAGCATACCCGGCCCAGCGGTTTGTGCCCGTGTATTGGATGGCCACCGAAGACCACGATTTTGCTGAGATTAACCATTTTACCCTTTTCGGGAAGAAGTATGAGTGGGATGAAGAGGCCAAAGGCGCCGTGGGCCGGTTACCCACGCAGGGCCTGAAAGAATTGCTAGAGACCCTGCCCGAGCATTACGCGCTTTTTGAAGACGCCTACCTCCACAGCGACAACCTGGCCCAAGCCACCCGTAAAATTGTCAACGGCCTGTTCGGGGAATATGGTTTGGTCTGCCTAGACGGCGATGCCGCAGCCCTTAAGCAAGCCTTGGTGCCCGCTATAAAGAAAGAGCTAAGGGGTCAAATTGCCTTTGATGCCGTGACCAAAACCAACGGCGCGTTAGAAAAGCATTTCAAACCCCAAGTGATGGTGCGCGAAATCAACCTATTTTACTTGGACCACCAACTACGCGAACGGATAATTAAAGAAGACGGGCAATACAAGGTACTGAATACGGCGTTGGCGTTTTCTGAGGAAGAGATATTGCAGTTGGTAGAGCAAGAGCCGGAGAAATTTAGCCCTAACGTGGTTTTGCGGCCGTTATACCAAGAGTTGGTGCTGCCCAATCTGGCTTACATTGGCGGCGGGGCCGAGGTGGCCTATTGGTTCCAGTTGAAAGGAATGTTTACGGCCTTTGAAGTGCCTTTCCCCGTGGTGATGCTGCGCAACTCGGCTCTGTACCTGACCAAATCCAACGCGCAGCGTCTGGAAAAACTGGGGCTAACCGCCACCGAAATATTTCAGGAGCTGCCCGAATTAAAAAAACGCCTCGCGGATCTTTTAAACCAGGAGCAAGTAGGTCTGGAGGAGCCCAAGCAGCAGTTGGAGCAGGCATTTAAGCAAGTAGAAGGGTTGGCCCAAGGCATTGATCCAACCTTGGTGAAAGCCGTGGCTGCCGAGGCGCAAAAAGCACTAAACAGCCTCAACCAGTTAGAAAAGAAACTGAACAAGCCCATCGAAAACAAAAACGAAACGGCTTATAATCAATTGGCCAACCTCAAGGAAAAACTCTTCCCGGCGGGCGTTTTGCAAGAACGCGTTGATAATTTACTGACCTACCAGACCAACAATCCGGCGTTTATTGCTTCGTTGGTGGCGGCCTTTGCGCCGTTTACGCCCTGTTTTACCGTTTTGCAAGAAGAATAACAAAATGGCCCTCAAAAAACAACTTCGGGAGCAGTATTTGGCTAGCCGCCGGTCACTTACGGAAACGCAAGTTACGGAGGCCAGCGAGCAGATTGCTGCCCAATTTTTTCAGCATTTTCCGCCGCAGGCCGGCCAAACTATTCACACGTTTCTGCCCATCCGGAGAAACCGGGAAGTAGACACGTGGCTCATTATTGAATCAATTAGGGCAAATTATTCAGAGGTGCAAGTAGCTGTTTCGGTGAGCAATCCGCTGGACCGAACCATGACTCATTTTCTGTTAGAGGATGATACCGAGATCGTTCAAAATTCGTGGGGTATTCCGGAACCGGTCAGTGCCCTGCTGCTGCCGGAATCTGAGATTAGTATGGTGTTGGTGCCACTCCTAGTCGCCGATAGACAAGGCCACCGCGTAGGATACGGCAAAGGTTTTTATGACCGTTTTCTGGCTCTTTTGCCAAAAACAAGCCTAAAACTCGGGCTGGCTTTTGATCCACCCGTTGACATGATTGATGATGTAACGTCGCATGACCTGGTTTTAGATGCCCTCATTACCCCAAAGGAAGTCATATCTTTCGAACATCTTTCCTCATAAAAGCAAGGTGTTTTCCTGAAAAAGTAAATGTTGTTTTAGGCCTGTTTTTTTAAAAACGGGCCTAAAACGCATTGAACGGGAAAGTCCCTCTCCGTTGGGGAGGAGTTGGGGTGGGACCTTTTTTTGCTAATGGCGCAGGGCAGCCGCGTTTGGATTGTTGGTGATAACACCAACAATGGCATAGGGGGAACGATGGGGGAACGTTCCTGCTTCAAGTTTTTTTAACTTGGAGCTTTCCATGGTGCAAGTTTTCAACTTGCCATTTCCCCAAGCGGTTCAAGTAGAAACGGAAGTTGATAAACTTCCCTCATGTTAGCCACAAGTTGAAAAACTTGCGGCAGATGGATCATAACGAGGCGGTTTTGTTTC
>JBBSSO010000064.1:0-7986 GCA_038241905.1 Cytophagales bacterium
GGAATTTAAGATTGAAAAACTGCCCGTGACCGATGTTGACGGTACTTTGGTAGGCCTTATTACTTACAAAGATATTTTAAAACGCAAACACCGCCCGTACGCTTGCAAAGATGAGTTTGGCCGGCTGCGCGTAGGTGCGGCGGTGGGCGTAACGCCCGATGTATTGGAGCGCGTGGGTGCTTTGGTAGAAGCGGGCGTAGATGTTATTAGCGTAGACACCGCGCACGGCCACTCCAAAGGCGTAATGGATGCCGTTAGAGAAATTAAAACTGCCTACCCCAACGTTGAATTAATGGCCGGCAACGTAGCCACCGCCGAAGGCGCCAAAGCCCTAGCCGACGCCGGGGCTGACGCCGTGAAAGTGGGCGTGGGCCCGGGCAGCATCTGCACCACCCGCATTATTGCGGGCATTGGTGTACCCCAACTTTCTGCGGTTATAGAAGCCGTTAAAGGTTTAGAAGGAACTGGTGTGCCGGTTATTGCCGATGGCGGAATTAAGTTTTCCGGAGACATTGTAAAAGCGTTAGCCGCCGGAGCTAGCACCGTTATGATTGGCTCTTTGCTGGCTGGCACCGAAGAAGCCCCCGGCGACATGCAAATCTACGAAGGCCGCAAATTTAAAACTTACCGTGGCATGGGCTCCATTGAAGCCATGGGCGAAGGCTCCAAAGACCGTTATTTCCAAGAAGCGGAAGATGACCTAAAGAAATTGGTACCCGAAGGAATTGTGGGCCGCGTACCGTACAAAGGCCTGGCCGGCGAGGTGCTTTACCAGTTAGTGGGCGGCCTAAAAGCTGGCATGGGCTACTGCGGCGCGCCAGATATTGAAGCGCTCAAGAAAGCCAAAATGGTAAAGATTACCGGCGCCGGTTTGCGCGAAAGCCATCCGCATGACGTGCAAATTACCAGAGAGGCTCCAAACTACAGCCGCTAGCAATCCACGCATTTTATTGTTAGTTTTAAAAAAATATAGAGCTTACCCCAGTTTTTCTTTTAATCCACCGCAGCAGGCGCCTCTTTAAATGCCCCCACATAGAACCACCATGCGCTTAAGTTTGATTGCCGGATGTGTAAGCTGGGTCTTGCTGCTGGTGAACGTACTTTTTCTAGCGCGCCAATCTCAGGAAGGAGACACTAATTTTGCGCATCCTTACCTGAACAACCTGCTGTCCGTTATTTTTATTGCGGCGGTCTTTTTGTACCAGCGTCACCGGATTCAAGTGCAAAAGGGCACGTATTTTACGTCGCCACTATGGGGCCTTTTCATGAAGGGCGGCCTGGGCGCTTACTTCTGCCTGCTGCTCATAATTGCCTACCCCAACCTGAACTTGTATTGGGTGAACAGCCCGTACCTGCTAGACTTTATCTACCAGATTCTGTTCGGGCTGACCGTGTATTTCTTGGCGCGGGCTTTTTATACGTGGCGGCAATTTATTCTCTATCAGAAAACCAAGGATATACAAATCCAATGGAAATGGTTTGAAATACTGGTTTATACCACGCTTCTGGTGCCTTTGCTCAATGTGGAGTACATGAACCACATTTTTCTGATTCTAGATTTGGGCTTGCTGATGGTGTATAGCCTATACATGAGCGTGCATTTGCGCTGGGTGGCTTTTCTGAGCTTAGACCGTAAATGGGCCAGTATCTTTTTGCTCACGGCCATTCTCATAAGCGTGGTGCTGTATGCCAATTTTCTGTTTCAGTACGCAGACAGCGCTGAGCTGGTGGTTGATTATTCAGACAACCCATTCCTTCTTTTAGTGCTGGCGTTTGTGTTCTTGTATGCGCTTTCTTCGCTGTTGGTGGCCTTCTTTAGCCTGCCCACTTCTAAAGTGTTTGAGCAGAAGAATGCAGATTTATTGAGTTTCCAGAAACTAAGCCAGACTATCCAGCAAGGCAAAAGCGAAGAAGAAGTATATTCCATGTTGTTTGACAGCGCCATTAAAGCCTCTGGCGCCGATACAGCTTGGCTAGAAGTAGGTTCTGAAACCGCCCGAGATTCTGACAAAGACAAGGATTTTGTAACTTCGCCCAAGGTTCGAGAATTTATCCGGAATGTTGCCCAACTGGTCCACTCTGACGAAGACAGCGGCCAAAACAAGATTATTGTAGATGGCAACCTGAGCCAGAATCCTGGTTATAAAGAACTAAATATATCGTATTGCTCGTTGCTGGTCATGCCGCTTTTCTCCGCAAAACGGAAATACGGCCACCTGTATTTGCTGCGCGAGGTAGAAAACGGCTTTGACCAAGATGCCATCAATGTGGTGCAATCTTTTGCTAACCAAACAGTACTCACCATTGAAAACCTGCATCTTATTCAGGAATCTTTGCAGAACGAGCGTTACAAAGAAGAGCTAAAGATTGCCAGTCTAGTACAGGACCGCCTCATTCCGAAAACTTTCCCCATTGATACCTGGTTTGAGATAAGCACGTATTCGCAGGCGGCCAAAGAAGTGGGCGGCGATTTTTATGATTTCCTGCAACTAAGCGAATCTCGGATTGCCATTATAATTGGAGACGTATCTGGCAAAGGGATCTCGGCGGCGTTCCACATGGCCCAGATGAAGGGAATCTTTCATGGGTTAATGCAGCAAGATCTGCTGCCAGATGAATTTATGGTGCAAGCCAACAGCGCGTTGAGCCGGTGCCTGGAGCGAACGTCGTTTATAACCTCGGCGCTCTACATCATAGATTACAAAATGCAGGGCGTATCCTTCGCCCGGGCGGGCCATTGCCACACCCTTTATTACAATGCCATGATGGAAGACACGTTCTACTTCCAAACCGAAGGCTTGGGCTTGGGCATTGTGCGCGACAAATCGTACGCCAAACGCATTCACCGGCTGCACTATGATTATAACCCCGGCGATGTGATGGTGATTTATACCGATGGCATTGTAGAAGCCCGTAATGAAACCCAAGACGAATACGGCGAAGACCGCTTAAAATACTTACTTTCGCAGACCTATCATTTAGAGGCAGATGATATTAAGTGTGCCATTATCAATGATTTAGACGAATTCACCAACAAGGTTCTCCATGACGACCAAACCTTGCTGGTTATCAAATTTAAACATCCTCAACCTAACAATTAGTTGTACCGTAAAACAGGGCGATGAAAATTAAACACACGATCTCCGACAATACCATTACCATCAGCTTAGATGGTGAACTGGACGCCAGCTCATCTGTAATGCTGGATGAAGAACTATCTAGCCCCAACATTATGAAGTTCAGCAAGATTCTTGTAGACTGCAAGAACCTGAACTACATTTCCTCTGCCGGGTTGGGCGTGTTTATCTCTCACCTTCAGCGGTTTGAAGACGCTCAGATTAAGCTAATTTTCTTTAACATGCAGGAAAAAGTCCGCAATGTGTTTGAAATTCTGGGCCTAGACTTGCTCATGACCATTGTAGGTTCTTATGAAGAAGCAGTAACCATCTCCAATGACTAACATGATACGGGTTAGCTGTGACAGGAAAAACCTGAAAACTATCCGGAACTTTGTTTCGGATACGTTGGCGCCCGTGGTATCATCTGAGATAATTCTCAACCAAATCATTTTGGCCGTAGACGAAATCTGCGCCAACAAGATTATCCACGCCAACCAAGAAGACAGCAGCCAGTATCTTACTCTCATTATCCGGCACTTAAAAAACGAACTGGAGTTGGAGCTGCAAGACACCGGCCGGGCTTTTGAGCAGGCTGCTTACAAAGAACCTAACATTCTGGAGTGCATCCGGCAGGGCAAAAAAGGGGGCGTGGGCGTGGCGCTGGTCAACCGCATTATGGATAAAGTAGAATACCGCGCCCACGGTACTACCAACATTTGCGTTTTGTATAAAACTCTGGCTTAGGCTTTCATATTTACTTTTCTAACCGGCCTGCACAATAAAAGCGTTTTAGGGCTGTTTTATCAAAAAGAGGCCTAAAACAGGAAACGCCGGAGGTTTAAACCGCTGATTTACCTAGTTAATATCAACCTGGGATGCCGGCAATTCTGCTTTGCAGGTCTTTCTCCGGAATCTATCCGGCTGCTTCACTACTTCTGTCCAAAAAAATGAGTAAAATTGCAATCTGTTTGGTTGTTACCGCAGCCAGCATCTTGTATTTTGCCAATCTCTATGCGAGCATCATCTCTTTTTCTGGGCCTGAGCGCCCTCGTTTTCTTTCAGTGCACATCGCCTAAAAAGGTTTCTGAGCCTGTTGTTCTTACTATTGGCTCGGAGGTAATTCCTGCTGCTGAGTTTGCCTATGTGTATGAAAAAAACAACGGCTCCGCCGATAGCGCCTATTCTAGCGCCAGCGTTAATGAATACCTAGACCTGTACACCAATTTTAAATTAAAGGTAGCCGATGCCAAAAGTCGGGGTTTAGACACCACCGCCGCTTTTGTGCAAGAACTGAGTGGTTACAAAGACCAACTGGCGCAGCCCTACCTCACGGAGAAAAGCGTGACCGATCAATTAGTGCGTGAAGCCTATGAGCGCCAGAAAAAAGAAGTAAACGCCTCTCACATTCTCATTACGGTAGAACAAGAAGCAGACCCCAAAGACACGTTGGCTGCTTACCAGAAAGCGATCAACCTCCGGACCCAAGTTAAAAATGGCGTTTCTTTTGAAAGCCTAGCCCAACAAGAATCAGAAGACCCATCGGCTAGAGAAAACAACGGACAATTAGGGTATTTTACGTCCTTGCAGATGGTGTACCCGTTTGAGAATGCGGCCTACAACACGCCCGTTGGCGAGGTTTCGGCACCCGTAAGAACGCGCTTTGGTTACCACATAATTAAGGTGAACGATGTGCGCCAAGCTCAAGGCGAGATAAAAGTTGCCCACATTATGGTTCGTGCCCAGCACGGTTTGCCCAAGGCAGACTCTTTGGTGGCTAAAAAGAAGATAGACGAAATTTACAGCCGCGTGTTGCGCAAAGAAAATTGGGACCAGCTTACTTCTCAGTTTTCAGAAGATGCCTCCTCGGCGGATGAGGGCGGAGAACTGCCTTGGTTTGGCACCGGCCGCATGATTCCTTCTTTTGAGGAAGCAGCTTTTGCTTTGGGCAGTCCGGGCGCTATTTCCCAACCTGTGCAGACCGCTTACGGCTGGCACATCATCAAACTATTAGAGCGGAAAGAACTGCCTCCGTATGAGGAAATGGAAACCTCGCTAAAGAACCGCATCGCTAAAGATTCTCGCTCTGAGTTAAACAAAGCGGCGTTCATGCGCCGTATTAAAAAGGAGAATAATTTTCAAGAAGTGCCCGCTACCAAAGAAGTTATGTTGCGCCTAGCCGACTCAACCCTTTTGGCCGGAACCTGGAAACTAAACTTGCCGGCAGAGCCTAAAAACCTTGCTACTTCGCCCGTCTTTACCATCAGCGGAAACCCTTATACTGTAACCGATTTAGCCCGTTACATAGAAACCAACCAGCGCCGCCGGCAGAACGCTTCTCCGGCTCACGCTCTTAATTTACTGTATGACAAGTTTGTAGAAACCAGCCTGCTAGACTACGAACGCGCGCATCTCGCGGAAAAGCACCCAGATTACCGCATGTTAGTTAATGAGTACCACGATGGTATTCTTCTGTTTCAGTTGATGGAAGAGAAAGTATGGGCCAAAGCCGTTGAAGATACCGTGGGTTTACAGAATTTCTTCGCGCAAAACCGTGATAAATATACTTGGGGCACGCGCGCCAACGCCACCATCTTAAGCGCCGCTAGTCCGGCTATTCTAGCCGATGCCCAGAAGTTGATGGGGCAATCGCGCTTTGCTTCGGTGCGTCATAAGCAAGCGCCTATTGCATTTGAAACCCGTAACAATACCTTATCAAAGACTGCTACGGCACAGCTAGACCAACTAGCCAACACGCTCCTAGCCGACTCTTCCTTGTCTGCGGACTTGGTTAGTAACGGCGATGCCCGCAAATCAGACAAAACGTCTAATACAGCTTTAGCATCGGCGGTAGCCACTTATTTAATAAATAAAGGCGTTCCGACGCCCCGGATAAAAGTTCTGGGCGGAACTGTCTCAAACAATAAAAAATCCGCCAACCGCTTCGTTACGGTACAGGTGTATTCTACAGACCTGCAAACCTTGGCCGACCAGCTGAACCTGAATAACCCTTTGGCGGTGCAAATAAGCGCGCGTAAATTCCAGCGGGGCGAAAACAAAGCTTTGGACAACGTTAACTGGCAACCCGGCACTTACACGGTGCCGCAAGACGGCAGAACCGTTTGGATTAAGATAGACGGCGTTGAGCCGCCAAAGCCCAAAGAGCTTTCTGAAACGCGCGGACAAGCCATCTCAGATTATCAGAATTACCTGGAACAAGAGTGGTTGAAAGAACTTAAACAGAAATACCCGGTAACTGTAAATCGGCAAGTGGTAGACGGGTTCATTAAGAAGTAACCTCTACTCTATTTCTTTTAAGGCTGCCGTTTCGCTAATTTTGTTTGTTTAGATTTTAATTATTTGCCCATAAGAGAAGAGCCGGACCGGCTTTGCTTTAATTTTACCCATGAAAACCCGAATGTCTTTTACTTTTTTCCGGACCAGCCTACTTTCCTTCTGCTTGGTTTGCACGCTTGCTTTTACGGCCCAGGCCCAGCAGGTAACCCTCATAGATAACATTATTGCCAAGGTTGGAAGCCACATTATATTGCGCTCAGAACTAGAGTTCCAGCACGCCAACGCCGTTGCTCAAGGCTACCGGTCTACCGAGCTGAGGTGCCAAATATTGCAGTCTTTGGTGCAGAACAAGTTGTTGCTGGCCCGCGCGGAGATGGACTCTGTAATTGTAGACGAAACCACTGTGACCAACGAATTGGATAACAGGTTAGGTGAATTTACTGCTCAAATTGGTAGCCCCGAGCGTCTGGAAGATTACTTTAAAAAGCCGATGACCGAAATTAGAGGTGATTTGAGACGCAGCATTAGGGAGCAAATGACCTTACAGAAAATGGAACGCGAAATATCTGGTACGGTAAAAGTGACCCCGCGCGAGGTGCAGCGGTATTTCAATACCATTCCCAAAGACAGCCTTCCGTATTTTTCTACGGAAGTAGAAGTTGGCCAGATTGTGAAACTTGCTACCATCGGCGCAGCCCAAAAACAAGCCGCCCGCCAGCAGCTAGAAGATATTAGAAAAAGAATTGTAGCCGGAGAAGATTTTGCCGCGTTGGCCATTCAGTTTTCGCAAGATCCGGGTTCTGGGCCATCGGGGGGAGATTTAGGATTTCATAGCAAACGCGAATTGGTTCCGGAATATGAAGCCGCCGCGTTAAAACTGCAACCCAAAGAACTATCGCCGGTAACGGAATCTGCGTTTGGCTATCACTTAATTCAACTCATTGCCCGCCGGGGCGAGGAATATGATTCGCGCCATATTTTGATTAAACCGGCTACCGCCGAGGTAGATTTAGAGGAAACCGCCGCCCAGCTAGACAGCATCCGGACGCTAGTTCTGAACGACAGCGCGTCCTTCGCTAAAGTGGCTAAAGATTTTTCTGACGACATGGCTACCAAAGGCAACGGCGGCATGATTACCTTGCCCAACAGCCCAACTACTTACATTCCGGTAGACAAGCTGGACCCGTCTATTTTCTTCGTGATTGATACCTTACAAGTTGGCGAAATTAGCCAGCCTCTGCCCTACCGCACGTACGATGACAAAGCCGCCTTGCGCATTCTGTACCTAAAATCTAAGACACCCCCTCACCAAGCCAACATGCGCGACGATTACCAGAAAATTGCTGCCGCGGCGCTTAATCAAAAGAAAACCAAAGCCATTACTGACTGGTTTGAGAAAAACAAAGACACTGTTTTTGTGGATGTAGTGCCTGAGTTCCAAGCCTGCAAACTAGACGACTAATTCATACTATTTCATGACCTTCGCCTCTGACAAAGAAGCCGCCGACGCGCTGCACCAGGCTTTTAAGCGCCTTACTGCTGAAATATCTCAAACTATTATTGGGCAAGATGA
>JBBSSO010000065.1:0-7955 GCA_038241905.1 Cytophagales bacterium
CGGTTTTCTGTTGGTAAGGGCGTGCGTGCAAGAAGGTATTAAAGTGGAGTGCCTGCCCGGGCCCACCGCTTTTGTGCCAGCGCTGGTAAAATCAGGTTTCAGTACGGATAGGTTTACGTTTGAAGGTTTTCTACCAATTAAGAAAGGCCGCCAAACGCGCCTTAAAAGTCTGGCCCAAGAAGAACGCACCATGGTTTTTTACGAGTCGCCGCACCGCGTGCTTAAAACGTTGGAGCAATTTAAAGAAGCCTTCGGGGCGGAGCGAATGGTGTCTGTGAGCCGCGAAATAAGCAAGATGTTTGAGGAAACGCTCAACGGCACGCTAGCAGAAATGACGGAGATATTTACTACTAAAACCATAAAAGGAGAGTTTGTCATTGTTGTTCAGGGAAGCAAATAACCGCTATTACTTGGCCTTGCTGGCGTTTTTGAGCGCCTTTTTGTTATGGCTAGGCTGGCCGGTGAAACCACTGGCTTTTTTTCTGTTTGTGGGTTGGGTGCCGTTTCTGGTGCTAGAGACCACCATCTCCGCTAAACCCCGGCCCCGCGCTGGGCGCACTTTCTTTAAATACGCCTACCTCACGCTTTTTCTCTGGAATTTATTTACCACGTATTGGGTTAGTCACTCCACTATTTTTGGCGGCGCGGCTGCGGTTATTTTTAACGCCCTGTTTATGAGCGTGCCCCTACTGGCGTTTTACTGGACCAAGCGGGCGGCGGGCCCCACCATCGGGTACCTCAGTTTTGTGGTCTATTGGCTTGCCTTTGAGCAGTTTCACCTAAACTGGGATTTAACCTGGCCGTGGCTCACGCTGGGTAACGGTTTTGCGGCGCTGCCCAGCTGGGTACAGTGGTATGAATACACCGGCTTTTTGGGCGGCTCTCTCTGGATTTTAGCGGTCAACCTACTCGTGTTTTTTGCCTGGCGGAAGAAGGAGAAAGCAGTTAAAAAATGGCTGGCTCCGGCGCTTTTGGTGCTGGTGCCGCTGGCGATTTCCTTTTGGCTGGGCAGCGCCTACCAAGAAAAAGGCGATGTCGCGGAGGTGGTAGTGGTGCAACCCAACGTAGATCCTTACAAAGAGAAATTTGAAGGCGCCGAAGGCTACATTCCTTACCAAGAACAGCTGGCGCGGTTAATAAAACTATCTGAGGATCAACTCACGCCCAATACCAAATTCCTGCTCTGGCCCGAAACCTCCATCAGCAACGGCATAAACTGGGAAGTAGGTTTTCACATGAGCCCCGTTAAACTGATGCTAGATGATTTTCTGCGTCGGTACCCGGGGCTGGAGTTAGTAACGGGCATTACCACCGCGCTTTCTTATCCAGACTCGACTAAAAAAAGTGTTTCAGCGCGCTACCATCCGCAGATTGGGTATTATGATCTTTTCAACGCGGGTCTGCATTTAAAGCAAGACGGTCAATTTGAGTTCTACCACAAATCTAAACTGGTTCCGGGCGTAGAAAAAATGCCCTACCCGCACCTGCTAGATTTTCTGGGCCCGCTGGCCATTGATTTGGGCGGCACCGTGGGCGGTTATGGAACCCAAGAATATAGAGCCGTCTTCGCGCATGCGCAAAACCCAAACTGGTCGGGGGCGCCCGTTATTTGCTATGAATCTGTGTACGGCGAGTACGTGAGCGAATACGTCCGGAACGGAGCAGGAGCCATTTTTATTATTACCAATGATGCCTGGTGGTCAGACTCGCCGGGCTACAAACAGCATTTGGTGTACGCCTCGTTGCGGGCCATTGAAACCAGACGCTCCATTGCACGCTCGGCAAATACCGGCATTTCAGCGTTCTTTAACCAGAAAGGTGAAATTGTACAGCAGTCTGATTGGTGGGTGCAAACGGCGTTACGGGGCCAAGTGCAGTTTAACCAAGAGCAAACGTTTTATACCCGCCACGGCGAGTTCATCGGCCACGGAGCCAACTGGGCCGCGTTGGGTTTGGCGCTGACTGCCGTGGTGCTGGGCGTTATGCGCCGGAAAAGAATTTAAACCTGTTTTCGGCCTCTTTTTAGAAAAACAGGCCGAAAACAGAACCTCCATCGTCTTAAAAAAAAGAAAATATGTTTGAACTCTCCTCCCTGCGCGATGAAGTTGTTAAACTTACCCTAGAAGTTGGCGCTTTTATCAATACCGAGGCCGGGAAGTTTGACGCATCTAAAATTGAGCACAAAGGCCTCAACGATTTGGTGTCTTACGTAGACAAAGCCGCCGAGGAAAAGCTGGTGGCCGGGCTGGAAAAACTTTTGCCAGCAGCAGGTTTTATCACGGAAGAAGGCACCAACACTGTGCGCCAAGAAGAATACAACTGGGTAATTGACCCGCTAGACGGTACCACCAATTTTATTCATGGCCTGCCCATTTACGCCATCAGCATTGCCCTGATGCAGCACCAAAACGTGGTGGTGGGCGTGGTGTATGACATTTGCCGCCAAGAATGTTACCACGCGGTAAAAGGCGGCGGCGCGTTCTGCAACCAAACCAAAATTTCTGTTTCTCAAACCGAAGGCCTTTCTAGCGCGCTTATTGCCACGGGCTTTCCGTATTACAGCTTTGATTTTCTGCCTAAATACCTGCAAGTGATGGGTGATTTTATGCAAAAGTGTCACGGCTTACGCCGATTAGGATCCGCGGCGCTAGATTTGGTGTATGTGGCCATCGGCCGGTTTGACGGCTATTTTGAGTTCAACCTTAACTCTTATGACGTAGCCGGCGGCGCCCTGATTGTGCAAGAAGCTGGCGGCCAAGTAACCGATTTCAGCGGCGGCTCTGACTTTGTATTTGGGCGCCAAATTTGCGTGAGCAACGGCCCCACCATCCAAGCCGAAATGCTGAAACTAATTGAGCCAATTAAGGAACAAAAAGTTTAAAGTAGCCTTTGCTGTTTTCGGCCTGTTTTTCTAAAAAAAGGCCGAAAACAGCAAAACAAGTAAACTATTTATACCTTTACAGACGTTCTCTAAGAGCTATGGTACAGGAAATTATCATTTTACTGGTCTTCGGGCTGGCGGCGGCGTATTTGCTCCGGATGGGCTACAAAACCTTCTTCTCCAAAGACGTGGGCTGCGCCAAAGGTTGCGGCAACGTCTGCTCCTCCATAGACCTTAACAAAATTGCCCGAGAAATAGAAGCCAATAGCACCAAATTACCTCCAACAAAACGCTAAGCTTTTTCCCGTCTTTCCTGTCGGCCTTTTCCGGTTTTCCATCGCCGGAGGCGAAATACTTCTTTTCTATCTTTCGTTCTTTGTCAATTCTGCTGGCTAGTTTTTAGGCTAAAGCGGGGTTTTTAGGCGATGGTATATATTTTTCTTTGAATATTGCTGACAACTAAGCGTGGTTTTTACGTATAGCCAGAACCACCTACACCATACAGACAAAATTTAACCAGAAGGCTATGATAGATAACGGAGATTTAACCAGCCAAACCAAAGTAGAAGCCAGGCTTAAAGAAGATGGCTACACGGAAGACTTCAGGGTTAACGAAGACGGGAAGCTTTGCAGCATGACCGGCGATAAAAGCTACAGCGTAAACGATGTTAAAATAGTTGATTTCTACCGCTTTGAGGGCGAAACCAACCCAGATGACATGGCCATTGTCTACGCTCTTGAATGCACAGACGGCGCCAAAGGCACCATTTCAAATTCATACGGACCGTACGCCGACCAATACGTTGACGCTTTTTTGAAACAAGTTGAAGACTTGGGCAAGATTTTAGAATAAACCAAGAGTACCGTTGTTTTAGGCCTGTTTTTCCAAAAAAACGCCTAAAACAACCCAGGTTTAAGAACTTGTAAAAAGAGCAGCAGAAGCAGGAGATTATTCTTCTGAGCCTGCTGCTCTTTTTTCGTTTTGGCCGGTTGGTTTTTCTTGCTCGCCGTGGATGCGGATGTTCATTTCTTGCCCGCCTTGAGCCCCGAAATTGAGCGTGCGGATAGGATACGGAATCTCTATTTTGTTTGCGTCAAAGGCCTTTTTAATGCGCATAATGGCATCACTTTTGGCGTACACGTAATCGGTTTGGCGCTTGTACTGAATCCAGTAGCGCACCAGAAACTGAATGCTGCTTTCGCTAAACTCATCATAGACCACTTCTACCTCTTTGCCCTCTACCATGCCCGGAATGCCCACCATGGCGTCGCGCACTACTTGCCGTACTTGGTCTAGATCGGCGCTGAAAGAAACCCGCACTTTAAGATCAATGCGCCGGATGCCGTAATACGTATAGTTAATTACCGCGGCCTCAAATACCTTGCGGTTGGGCACTTTTACCAGCTCGCCGGTTTGCCTTCTCAGGTCTACCGTGCGCAAGTTAATGCGCTCAATGGTCCCGAAATGCTCAATGGTTTCAATTACATCGCCTACTACAAACGGCTTTCTTAGCGCAATAATTACCCCAGAAATAAAGTTAGCCGCAATGTCTTGAAACGCAAAACCCAAGGCTAAACCTATAATACCAGCACCCGCTAATAAAGTAGTAACTGTTTTGTCTAGTTGTAAAATACTGAGGGTAAAGAACATACCCAGCACCACTACGGTAACATACACCGTGGTGCCTACCAGGTTGTTAAGGGCGCTGCTGTGGGTAAACCGGATAAGCAGTTTGTCTGAGGTGCGACGGAACAGGCGGGCCAGCACAAAAGAGAGCACCAGCACCAAAATGGCAATGAAAATATTGGGCAACATGAGCACCACTATCTGGAGCCAAGCAGCTAGTTTATCCCAAAGAAGTTGAAAAGCGTTGTTGAGTTCAGTCACAAGAAAGCAAAAAGCTAAAGTTTAAAGATGCGCTCAGGCGCTAAATATAGGGGAAGTAAAGAGAAATACATACGCAAGTTCTCTAAGCCACGTGCAAAAGAATGAACGCGCCGCCGTCATGTTATCTTAATTTAGGATTGTAAACTCAAATAACGGAGCCCAAAAAAGACGAGTAGGCGGCAATTACCCCCATATTTTTGTGCCTTCAGAGCAGTTGCGGCACATGTCTATGCCGCTGCGGCTTTGCAACAAAGAACCTCTAAATTTTCGGTACACGTCGCTTTTCCAGAGCTCTTTAAAAGATTGCTGTTGCAGATTTCCCATGCGGTACTCGGCGTCTTTGTCGAAACAGCAGGGCACCACTAGACCGTCCCACGTAATCACGCAGGAATGCCACATTTTCCAGCAGCCGTCTACCAGTTTATTTTTGAGCGAAAACGTGCCATTGGGTTGGGCTTGGTAGCGGCTGTAATAGTCAATGGTAGGGATAAGCGGCGAGCCGTTCTGGTGGTCATAGATTTGGGCGGTTTTAAACCAAACATCGTCTACGCCCAAGTCCTTGGCCAGTACTTTGGCTTCCTCAATCTGGTGCTCATTGGGCCGCACCACTAGAAACTGAAAAATAAGGTAGGGTGTCTTTGATTTCTGCGCTTTTTTTTGCGCCACCAGCCGTTTAGTTCCTTCTAAAACCTTGTCTAAGTTGCCGCCAATGCGGTATTGTCTGTACACTTCTTGCGTGGTGCCATCCAAAGAAATAATAAGGCGGTCTAGGCCAGAAGCTACGGTTTTGCGGGCGTTTTCTTCCGATAAGAAATGGGCATTAGTAGAGGTAGCCGTGTAAAGGCCTTTGGCCGATGCATAATTTACTAGCTCCAAAAACGAAGGATGCAGAAACGGCTCGCCCTGGAAATAAAACAACAAGTACAGCAGCCGGTCGTGCAGTTGGTCAATGGTTTGCTTAAATAAATCATCGGCTAACATTCCCGTGGGCCGGGTAAACGACCGCAGTCCGCTGGGGCATTCAGGGCAGCGGAGGTTACAAGACGTAGTAGGCTCAAAAGAAATACTGACGGGCGTGCCCCAATGGCGGGGCTTTTTAGTAAGACGGGCCAGCACGTAACTGCTCACAACCTGCACCGCGTTCCAAGCGCGGCGGGCAGTAAGTTTAGATGCTAGGTTTAATCCGTCTTGAAAAGTGCCTCGGGTCAAAAGGAAAGGGCTAAAGGATGAAGGTGTTGCGGTGCTAGGTTGTGCGGTAATTTAAAAAGCTGCCGACTTGCGTTTTAGGCCTGTTTTTCCAAAAATAGGCCTAAAACTGCTGCTTGGTTTTAAGGGCGCGATATTGGTTTATAATGGCGGCCAAATCGCGGGCACCTTCGGCGTGGCCGGGGCGCTTGGTGGTAGTCGCGACAAAGGTACCATCTGGCGCAATCAAAAAGTAAGACGGAAACGTTTTTAAATCATAGTCTTTGATAATCTGCGCTTCTTGGTCGGGCACGTAAAGCTGAACGGCCGGAAGGGGTTTTTGAGTAGCTTTCTGTTTCCAGGCCGCAAGTTCATCACCTACAAATACCTGCACAAACACAATGTCTTGCGCGGCTAGCTGCGCTACAAAGTTTTTATAAGCCAGCATATCTACGATGCAAATGCCGCAAGCAGGGCGCCAAAAGCCCAGATACACCAACTTGCCTTGGTTAAGCAAACTTTGTAACGAGACACTATCGCCGGAGGCGGATAATAAGGTAAAAGCGGGCGCATCTGCACCTAAGCCTATTTTACGGTGCTGCAAATATTGGTCTTTGGCAAATTCAGCAAAGCGCGGCTGTACGTCTTCTTGCTGAAAATCTAAATACATGGCGTCCATATCAGCAGTGTAGCCAAACCGGATGGTCTGCGACAGAATGCGGGTCAGCATCATGTCTCGGGCGGGGCCCGAAAGTTCTTTTTTGGCCAGCGCGTACATGGCAGGGTAAAAATCGCGCTCAGGGTTGCCCCGGCGGTCGTTGAGGGTTTTGTGCTGGAAATAGTTCATCAAGAACTCTAGGTAAGCGTGGTTGCGGATGGCGCCAGCCTGGTTCAGGTTTACCTCTTTCAGGAAATCATAGTACGTGGGCGATAGCGTTGGCGGTAAATCTCCTACCCGTTTCCGGACATCTGCGTAGGTGATGCGGTCATTGGCGTAACTGAAATCTATTTGGGCCTGGGCGTATTGCTGAAAAGTCTTTGAAACCGGAGAGGACTTAAAGAATTTCTCCATAAAGGCAATCTGGTCTTCGCGGCGCTCGCCTAAGAACTGCAGAAATTCCTTTTCGCGCTTGTGCACGTTGTCTGGCAGCACCTGGTAATCTTCCTCTTCCTGAAACTTGCGCTCAAACTGCACCAGGTAATCGTTCTCATTGGTGCCTCTGCCCTTAAATTTAATGCTAGAGATAAAATCATTGGCGTTGAGCCGCACCTCCAGTTCATCGCCGGGCTGCAGGTACAAAATAACTGATTCTGACCCGTGAACTAATTCTGCCAGCATAGATTCTTCCATGGGCACCGTAAGGGAGAATTCACCTAATCTGGACAGACTGGTACCGTAAGATTGGCCCGTGTAAGAGGCAGGCACGGTATATACCTCCAGAAGCACACTGTCACTAACCGATTTAGAAATTTTGCCGGTGATGGTGGCGGTGTCCTGGGCCCGGGCAGGTAAAATAGTTAACAGGCTAACCGCCAAGATTACCATGAGGCACAAAACCGGGTTTTTAAAGCGTAAAATCATGGAGCGGATTAACATACAATAAGTTAAGCGTGCTATATTTCTTATTCTATCCAAAAAAATGATTTAAACGATAACATCCAAACGCAGGGCGCATCGGCTTGATTCCGGAAGCGGTATTTTTAGCCAAATAAACCGCTAAATACTTCTTCTAAACGGCTAGCAGCGTGTATTCTAATGGTAAACCGACTCAAGTCAACCCCTTTCTTGTTGTATTTAGAAATAAATATATCTTGAAAGCCTAGCTTTTGCGCCTCAGAAATGCGTTGCTCAATGCGGTGCACGGCCCGAACCTCGCCGCCTAAACCTACTTCTGCGGCAAAACAGGTGGTATGCGGAATGGCAATATCTTCAAAAGAAGAAAGGAGTGCGGCGCAAATGGCCAAATCTAGCGCGGGGTCTTCTACTTTTAGGCCGCCGGC